>CAYGKI010000020.1:11671-14803 GCA_964350235.1 uncultured Gemmatimonadaceae bacterium
TCTCGAGGAAGCGCGCCGGCGTCGCGGCCGCCGAGCCGCCGACCGGGTGGGGGCGGAAGCGCCTGAATCGAGCGCTAACCGAACCCCCGGGCCCGGCCGCCGTCCCACTTTGACGGCGGCCGGGCCTCGTCGCATGTTGGCTCGGACCGCGGCACGCCAGCCCCGTACCGATCCGGAGACGTCCCGAGATGTTCGTGAAGAGAGCCGGAGAGCGCCGTAGCGACGATGACCGCCGGTCCTCCGGCGAGCGGCGCGTGCTCGGCGAACGACGCCGAGGCGCGCTGGGTACCCGAGGTGATCGGCGCGTGCTTCCGGACCGCCGAACGGGCGAGCGCAGATCCGGTCAGGATCGTCGGACGAGCGCCTGAAGGCCGTCCGGGGGCGGGAAGCCGCGCCCTCGGGCGAGGATTCGCTTCAGAGGATCCGGAGAGCCCGGAGTACCGCCCACACCACGACCGACCCCAACCCAGTGGCCGCCGCGATCATGGTCACGGGTTGATCCGTGAAGAGGCGCCGTACGATGGTGGCGTCGTCGGAGAAGATCTTCCTGACGCTGTCCATGATCAGGACGCCGACGACGAATCCCGGGACCACGATCATGAGGATCTGAAGTGCCGGGCCGATCGTCTCTCCCACGTCCTCCCCCTTAGAAGATGTTTGCTTCGCGGGCGGCACCGGCCTGAAAACGGTCGTGCCGGAAGGCCGAAACGTCGACGGTGTGGCTCGTCCCGTCGGCGATGATCTCCGAAACGGCGATGCCCGCGGCGGGCGCGTGCATGATGCCGTGACCGGAGAATCCGCAGGCGTCCACCCACGTTTCGCGGCCCGGGTGCGCGGCGATGATGGGACTGTGGTCGGGTGACACCTCGTAGTAGCCCCACCAGCTGGCCTTCCGGTCGATGCCGAGCTCCGCCCACCACGGGAAGCGCTCCACGCCGGTGATGAGGATGTGCTCCATCCAGTCCCACTCGAGCCCCTCGGTGAACCCTGGCTCCTGGTCCAGCTTGTCCAGGCCGATGAGCACTCGGTCACCTTCGCCTCGGAGGTAGGTGCCGGTGGCAAGGTCCACGGTGAGGGGATAGATGCGGTCGTCCTCGATGGGCGCGCTGCAGAAGATCTGGATCTTCTTGGGCACGACCGGGACCTCCAACCCCGCCAGCTCGGCGACGCCGCCGGACCACGCCCCCGCGGCATTCACCACGTGCCCGGCGGTGAACGTCCCGTTCGGTGTCGACAGACGCCACGCGCCCCCGGCCTCGAGCTGGATCCCCTGCACCGGCGTCCGGAAGTGGAACGTGGCACCCTCCGCCCGGGCCATGGCCACCCAGGCATTGGTGGCCATGTGGGGATCGATGACGCCGTCCCAGGGCCCGTACGTCGCGCCGGCCAGACCTTCCGTCTCGTAGGGAACGTACTTCAGCCCCTCGTCGGGGGTCAGGATCTCCACGGGCGCACCGGCGGCATGCTGCAGCTCCACGGACTCCAGGTGGCGCGCCCATCGGTCCTCGGTGGACAGGAGGAGATAGCCGATGGGCTTGTAGCCCACGTCGTGCCCGAAGCGGCGCTCGAAGTCCCGGTAGAACGGGAGGGAGTGCATGGAGAGGCCGATGTTCGGGGCCGTGGTGAACTGTACCCGAACGCCTGCGGCGCTCTTTCCGGTGGATCCCATGGCGGGGCTCCCCTCCCGCTCGACCACGGCGACGTCGAGGCCCCGAGAGGCCAGATGCCAGGCGCAGGAGGCTCCGATGATGCCCGCCCCCACCACCACCACGTCCGCATTTCGGCTGCTCAAAGGACCGACACTCGCTCAACAGGAATGAACCAGGACCACCAAGGCTGCAGCACGAAGCTAAGCGGGATCCCGGGATGTGGCGATGGCCGGGCACCGCCCGTTGCGCCCGCGGAGCGTACACGACATCGTCCGCGGCGAACCCCCGGGACGCGTCCGCGGCCGGGGAAGCCAGATGAACCGCACCGGAGCGCAAATGGCCACCCCGCACAGACCCACCGACCCCGACGGACTCCTGGAATACTCTGTGGTCTACACCGACCGCGCGCTGAACCACATGTCGGCCAGCTTCCAGCAGGTCATGCGGGACATCTCCCGGACCCTGGGCGACGTGTACGCGGCGGAAGCGGTGGCGGTGGTGCCCGGCGGCGGGACCTTCGGGATGGAGGCGGTGGCGAGGCAGTTCGGCACCGACAAGCGCTGCCTGGTGATCCGGAACGGATGGTTCAGCTTCCGCTGGTCACAGATCTTCGAGGCCGGGGGGATCGCGGCGCGGGAGACGGTCCTCACCGCATCGGCCGCGGCCGATGGAGCCCAGGCGCCCTTCCAGCCGCCACCGCTTGGTGAGGTCGTGGCCACCATCGAGCGGGAGAAGCCGGACGTGGTCTTCGCGCCGCACGTGGAGACGTCGTCGGGGATGATCCTGCCCGACGACTACCTCCGGAGCGTAGCGGATGCCGTGCGAGCCGTCGGCGGGCTGCTCGTGCTGGATTGTATCGCCTCGGGCACCGTCTGGGTGGACATGGCTGAGGTGGGCGTGGACGTCCTCATCAGCGCGCCGCAGAAGGGCTGGAGCGGCCCGCCGTGCGCCGGTCTCGTGATGCTCGGCGGGCGGGCGGTAGAGCGCATGGGACAGACGAAGAGCACCAGCTTCGCCTGCGATCTCGGACGGTGGCGGGAGATCATGAAGGCGTACGAGGACGGAGGCCACGCGTACCACGCCACCATGCCCACCGAGGCCCTCCGGACCTTCCGCGACGTCATGAACGAGACGGTGGACCACGGCCTGGAGGAGGTGAAGGACCGCCAGTGGGCGTTGGGCCGACGGGTCCGTGCCATCCTGGAGGAGCGCGGTTTTCCCAGCGTGGCGGCTGAGGGCTTCCAGGCGCCGGGGGTGGGGGCGAGCTATACCGACGATCCGTACGTGCGCAGCGGTCGCGCCTTCGCCGCGGAGGGGATGCAGATCGCCGCGGGGGTGCCGCTGCGCTGCGGCGAGCCGGAGGGCTTCAGCACGTTCCGTATCGGCCTGTTCGGGCTGGACAAGCTCATGGACATCGACGGGACGGTGGCGCGCTTCCAGGAGGTGCTGGAGCGGGTGGGAGAGTGAAGGCGCCTCCCACGTT
>CAYGKI010000020.1:14813-15785 GCA_964350235.1 uncultured Gemmatimonadaceae bacterium
CTATAGAGCATCCCGCTATCCCCCTCACTCCAGCGGCGTCAGCCGCACGTTCCGCAGCGCCACCGGGCCGTGGTCGCCCTGGAACATAAGCGGGCCCAGCGGTTTCTCGTCGTTCCAGGTGCTGGAGCGGGTGGGACAGTGAAGGCGCCTCCCACTTTCTCCCCTAGGGCCGCTGAATCCGGTAACGGATGACGTACTGCACGCCCAGGTCGTCTTCGACGACGGCGTAGATGTGCTCGTCGGTGATGTGCGGTGACGGCTCGTCCGTCAGGACGGCCTCGGGAAAGGTCATGCGGCCGAGGTAGACACCCGAGCGCTCGAAGACATCCACCGCCGAACCCGCCGGGACGCCGACCTCCTGAGGGAACACGTACACATGCCCACTTCCGTCCGTGAGGACGTTCGACAGCACCGGGCGGGACGGTAGGAAGTCCTGGGGCTCCACGGGGGGGAGAAGCCCGGGAGGCCGAGCGGCGATGATGGAGTCGATCTCCGCCCGACTGACGGATATGGGATCGACGGGAAGGCTGAACGAGGCGACGGTGTCCCCTGCCAGGGTCCGGCGGTAGACGGTGTATTCCGCGGGGAGCGCGAACCAGAAATCGCCCTCCTCGTCCAGGATGCCCACGAGTCCCTCGGCGCCCTGCATGCGGAACCCGTCCTCGGTCACAGGAATCCTGAAGTCCAGGGTGGGCAGGGAGTCAGGCCGGCCATCCGCGGACAAGGCGATGGGATAGAGCGTCGCCGCGCCGGACAGGGTCGGGATCGGAAGGTCGTCGCTATAGATGCCGACCTGGTCCATGTCGAAGCCGAAGTCGATGTAGCGATCGCTCGGGTCGAAGCCTCCCATCCAGGGGTATCCGATGCCGCGAATGCCAGGACGCAGATGGCGCGCGACCTCGGCGCCGTCGGGTGCCAGGACTGTGTATCGAATCGCCCCCCAAACCCACAACGTCCCGTCGGGACCCCAGT
>CAYGKI010000020.1:15869-18167 GCA_964350235.1 uncultured Gemmatimonadaceae bacterium
GCTCCGTTCTCCGAGAACACCCGGATCTCCTGACTGACCCAATCGAGCACGTAGAGCAGCCCGTCCTCGTCCGTGAGCAGATAGGAGACCTGGGTGAACAGCTCCGGCCCGCATCCCTCCACGCAACCGAGGCGAGCCTCTTCGACGAGTGACCAGGCGGTCCCCGGAGTCCATCGGGGTGCCTGGTTGGTCACATGGATGCGGCCCGACGGCAACGTGTCCACCTGGGCCGTCTGGTCAGCGTGGGACTCGGACCCATCGCCGGAACATGCCCAGGCGATAAGGACGGTGGCGCACAACAGCGTGAAGCGGGAGAGAGCCTTCATGACTTCACCTGCAGTGGGTGTTGGTCCTCGTGTCGGCCCCTCGCATCCCGGCGCGCCCAGGAGACCCGCCGAGAAGAGCCATGAACGTCGGTTCACTGGTCACCCTTTCCTGCCGAAACGAACAAAGGCGCCGATCCGATTTGGTAGGGCGGAAATCCGGGATGAAGATGATGGGCCGAGGGCCACCACCTCAGAGCGCTGCTAGTCGTCTCCGCCCAAGCGGGGTCGGCAGTCGGCGCGATTGCCGACGGTGAAACGGGCGGGGCGGTCGGGTGGGAGCTCCACCGAACCGCGGCAGTAGTCCCGTCCGTCCAGCTCGGCCATGACCACGATGTGGTCGCTGGTGAGGTTCCGCATGACCTGGAAAGTCTGGGTGCGTCCACCGTCCACAGCACCCAGGAACCGGGGGACGCCGCCGTGATAGACGCTGACCAGGACGGTCCGACCCAAGGCATTGGAAACCGAGAGTCGGCACTCGGCGTCGCAAGGGTCCACCGATCGCTCGCTCCCCGAGAAGTCCGGTGATCCGGACGTCGCGCACCCCCAAGCCGTAAGGGTCGCCACCAGAGCCAAGCCCTTCGTCCACTGCCGCATGTTCCCTCCCGCGCCGAAGTCTTTGAACACCGTATCCGCCACGGACTTGCCGCGCAAGTGAAACGGGGTCTGCGCCCTGGTGTCAGGGGGCCGGGTGATTCGAGCCGGCGGAGGTCAGCAGCGATCCGCCCGAAAGAGGTCTTCCGTGGCCTTGAGCGCATCGGCCCAGGCTCGGCCCACGTCCACTCGCGGCGGGGCCGGCTCCAGGGCCTCCACCGGGAAGCTGGCCTTCAGTGGCTTGAGGCCCTCCGGGTGGGGCCAGCGACAGGTGGCGGTTTCGTCCTTCAGGGCGACGACCACCATCGGCGGGCCGCCACCACACTTCATCCGTACCACGTCTCCGACCTGCATCTGTGACCTCCTCCGGGGGTTGGGGCTCCCCGACAAGGTGATGGAGGCGGCGCGGGGCGGCCAGTGGATACAGGACCCGCTCCTTACCGGTGCGGCTGGTCGTAGTGCGCCTGGAGGTTGCCCTTGGTGAGCATCTCTCCCCCCTCACCTGGGCCACGTTTCTCTGTCAGCGGCAGCTCTCCAGGCTCGCGGTGAAGCTCCCTTCGCCGCGCTCCGACCACCGGACGTGACCCGTGCAGCCGCGACCTTCGATCGAGTAGTGGACCAACGAAAGGCCTCTCGGCACGTAGAACGAGCTGCTCGCATTGGGCGACACCAGGCCGACGAACTGGGCAGGGCCACCACTCACGCGACCCATGAGGGAGAGCCCTTCCTGGGTCCAGTTCTCGACGGTCAGCCGACACTGATCGACGCACGGCGGTGCTGACGTGTCGGTGTCACGTGCCGATCCGGTGGCGCAACCTGCGAGCAGAAGGGGCACGAGCGCGAGCATGGCGGGACGGTAGTTCATGGAGAAAGCTGGAAGGGCGCGACAACCTCAGGACCACGTTGCGCCTTGCGCAGCTCAACCGCCAGAACTCGGGCAGGTGCTCCCCCCTTACCCCGGGATCCCGACCGTCCACGGCCATGTTCGAGAGATAACCGCCCGGAGTGAGCTGCGGTCGCCTTCGGCGATCCTCGCTCTGTCGCGAAGTACCCGGCAGGCGCTTCGCGAGGAGCGGCACGGCCGCTCGGTTGAACTGCGGTCGCCTTCGGCGATCCTCGCTCCGCCCGCGGGTCGAGAGACGGTTCTTCGAGACCGTCATGGGCCGCGGGGGTCGAACCTTCGGTTCGGCGCCGGCTGAAGCCGTCGCGGGCGCGCTGACGCGCGCCCAATCCGGGCGGCGCTGGACCGTAACGAAACGAGAAACGGCCAGACTCGAAGAGCCTGACCGTTCGTTCCCACACCTAAGAGGCGCCGCCCGGATTGAGCTGCGGTCGCCTTCGGCGATCCTCGCTCCGCCCGCGGGTCGAGAGACGGTTCTTC
>CAYGKI010000021.1:0-17958 GCA_964350235.1 uncultured Gemmatimonadaceae bacterium
CCGGCTCGAACTCCACCGGCTCCGGACCCACGTCACGGAGACGGGTCAGGTCGAAGACCTGCATCCCGTGGGCCCCCGCACCGTCGGAGACGATGTAGGCGACCTCACCGATGACCTTGATGTCGCGCCACACCGAGGGACGGGACCCGTCCGTCCGGGGAAGGTTGCCCATGAGGCGGGGCTCTGCCGGATTCGTGACGTCCACGAACGACGCGCCGTCCCGGCGCGCCACCAGCGCGTAGTTGCGGCCGCTCTCCGGATCGGTCCAGCCCCACACGTCGTTCACCCACACGCCTCGCTCGCCGCCCAGCTCGCTGATGGGCATGTGCGAGACCAGCTCCATGTTGGTGCAGGGGAACTCGCCCATGTTCCCTTCCTCGCATCGATCGCCGGTCTCCAGAGCGCTCCCGATGCGGAAGATCTCGCCCTCGAGGATCTGGTCGGAAGACCAGGCGTCGGCGGAGCGGGACAGCGCCATGGCGCGCCCTTCCCCGAAGTCCCGCATGGGCATGCTCACCACCGCCCGGTCTCCGGACGATGCCATGGCGTAGCCGAAGCCCAGGGGCCAGGACGTGCCGTCCACCTGGTCCGGGTCCAGGCGCACCGCACCTCCGAAGCCACCCATTCCGTCGCGAACGAAGCGGTAGACCCGGCCGTCGGACCCCTGCTCCCCGGGCGCCCCCACCCAGACCTCCCCGTCGACCACGGCCAGCGAGAACCCGAACTGCGCGCCTCGGGGCCGGTGGTAGGGCTGAAGGATGCTGGCCAGGGTCCAGTCCCCGGCGCCGTTCCGCTCCAGGGCGATGGCGGTGGACGCACCGGGAGCGCCCACGTAAGCCCGGTCTCCGTCCAGGGCCAGCGACCAACCCGCGCGACCGTCGGCCTGGAGCGCCTCGGGCGGCAGCTGCACCGGGCGAGGCTGGCTCCAAGACCCGTTCGCGCCGCGGCGCGCAGCGTACACGCGCCCGCGGGACGAATCCGCCGCGGGAGCACCGATGAGGAGATCGTCGCCACGCCAGGCCAGGGCCACGCCGAAGCCCGCCACCCCGTCATCCGCACCGGGCCGGATGACGTCCTGGACGCTCCATTCACCGGAAGCGCGCCGGAGGTGGTAGACCACCCCCGTACCGTCCACCGCCGGTGATCCCACCAGGAGATCGTCACCGGAGAGCGCCAGAGACGCCCCGTAGTCCCGGTGATCTCCCTCACCCGCGGGCTCGAGGACGCTGGTCTCCGCCCATGGCGCCGTGGCGCCTGAGCGCTGGAACACGTACGCGACGCCCGAGCCGTCCCGCTTCCTCGGAGCCGCCACCACCAGCGTGTTGCCGTCCAGCGCAACAGCTCGACCGAAGTCGTCCATCCGGGAGGAGTCGGAGGCCGTGAGCATGGACTGGCGCTGCCATGCGCCGGCGTCCAATCGGTAGGTGTACACCGCCCCCGGGCCATACCAGTTCACCGGCTGGCCGACGACGAGCTCGGATGCCGTCATGGCGACGGATCGGCCGAAGTTGGGCTCCTGGGCGGCCGCGGGCGCGGTGGCGGCCGCCACGGCGACGAGGAAGGCGCCGGCGAGGAAAGAGCGGTTCTGCATGGTCGGCCTCGGACTCTCGGAGGGTGGGCGTCGGGCAGGATCAGGCGTCATACACTAAACGCGCGGAAGGGTCTCGCGCACCGCCTCGCACCGCCGCTGCGGACGGGTCGGGCGCACGCGGCTCAGAAGAGGAACGTGTGGGAGTACTTCATGGTGAGGGTTCGTGCCTCCTCGAAAGGAAGCCGGGGCACGCCCAGCACGTCCCGCTCCAGGTTCAGACCTTCGTTCCACACCAGCCAGAGGTCCTGACCCTCACGGAAGTTGTACCGGAGCCGGGTGTTGGTGCTCACCTGATCGGTGAGGGAGTTGTACTGGACGAACGCATCGATGGAGAAGCGGGTGTCCACCGCACCCCGCAGCGTCAGTCGTCCCAGGTGGGAGTCGAAGGCCTGATCCCGGGCGTCGAACTCGATCCGGTTCCACTCCCAGCCGGCCACGACCTCGAGATGCGGGCTCGCGGGCCATGTGACGTCGGACTTGAGCCCCACCCGTGTGCCATCGAAGAACTCTCCCGCCGTGAGCGTGGCGTTGGGACGGATGGGCCAGGCCCTGGCGCCGCGGAGCTCGAAGGCTCCCTCGCTGGCCCAGTAGCTTCCCACGGGGACGCTGGCACCGTCGCCCAGGGCGAAGCTCATGTCGACATCCTCGTAGCGCGTGTTGGACGTGGCCTTGAGCACCACGCCCAGGCCCGTCTCGAGCTGGAGGAAGGGCTGAATCTGAGCGCTCTCCACCCGGTCGTTCTCGTTGCGCACCCAGACGTTGTTCTGCGAGCCAAGCCAGATTCGGCGGAAGGTCGCGCCGGCGCCGGGGAACCAGGAATAGTTCAGATCCGCCTGTCCCCGCGTGAAATCGACCCGCGGCTCGAACCCGATTCCCGGGTCGTAGCCGGGACCCGACCATGTGAGCGCCGCCTGATAGCTGAAGCCGGCGAGCGTGCGCCGGGTCCAGTCGGCCACCACCCTCACGGCGTCCATGCCCGACGGCGCCATGTCCGCCGTCGCGTCGCCACCCGTCACCGTCTGCAGCCACTTGAGGGTCAGGTACTCGTCGCCGAAGAGCCGGAAGCTCCCGTCCAGGCCGTAGGTGACGTTGTAACGGCCGTCGGTGTCCACCCTGCTCGTGCCCATGGCGCCCACGAACGAGTTGTCGTTCAGGACGTTCCGGCGAAGTCGGAGGACGCCGAAGTTCTCGCTGCTCAGGTCACCGTCGGAGGCGGTCTGCATCTCGATGAGCCCCAGATCCCAGGCACCCACGCGCCCCACCAGGCGGGCGCCTCCCAGGATCCGGATGGGCCGTCCGTCGGCAAGGCCGATGCGGCGGGAGTAGAACAGCGTGCCCCGATCGGCCCCGGTGTCGAACCCGAAGATCCCGGCGCGCTCCTGGAAGAAGGGGCGCTTCTCCTCGAAGAACAGGCTGAAACGGGTGAGGTTCACCTGCTGCTGATCGGCCTCCACCGCCGCGAAGTCGGTGTTGGCCGTGAGGTCCAGGGTGAGGTTGGGCGTCGGGCTGAACTTCAGGTCGGCCCCCACCTCGAAGTCCTCGTCGTCCACGGGAACGAAGGCGTTCCCGGCCTCGTTGAGCTCGTGGGCGCGGGCCACCCCGCTCAGCGCATACGGCGTGAAGTAGACGGGATTCCGGGGCGCGATGCCGGTGAAGCGCACGTCCTGAAACGCCGACGGACGGGCGTACGGAGCGCTGGAGGGCATGGCCGGAAACGTCCAACGGGTGTCCCTGCCGGACTCGTACGCGAAGCCCAGGAGGCCCATGATGACGGACCCGTCCGGCTGGGTCTCGAAGCGGAGGCTGGAGAACGGGATACGCAGCTCCCCGAACCACCCCTCTTCGGTGACCTCCGTCTCCAGGTCCCAGAAGGTGTTCCAAGACTGGTTCCCCGGACCGGGGTCCTGTCCGTCCCCCTCGATGCTGTGGTCCATGCGCGCGCCGAGCGGGAGCCCTGTGAACCGCACGGCGTTCTCGTTGTCGTTGAACGTGTCCAGGATCAGGGCGAACCCGTCGTCACCACCGTAGCGATCGCGGGTCAGGGAGAACGCCCGGATGTTCCGCCGGTCGTCGTGGTAGAACCGCCCGGCCGCGTACAGCGCCTCGTCGTCGTAGGCGATGAGCAGCTCGATCTGACGGTCACTGGGGCCCCGGAAGGTGGGCTGGTACATGGTCAGGGGCACCGGCTCGATGCCCGCCCACGCCGGCTCGTCCGACCTCCCGTCCAGCGTCACCGGCCCCGCCAGGCGCGGAAGGTCGATGACGCCCCGGGCCTCGGGCGCGGTCTCGCCCCGAGCGAGAGGCCCCGGTCCCCGTCTGGCCCTGACCTGGGCGTCCAGTGGCGCGAACGACGACCCGACCAGGGTCAACAACATCCAGAAGGCGCCGACGGGCGTGGACGTGAACTGCGGCATGGAGCTCCGGGGGTTGGGCGGCGGACGGACGAGACCGTGCCAAGAAACCCCCTGGTCGGCGTCGGCGCCAGATCCGAGCCCGTCAGTCCGTCCTCAAGGCCACCGCCGGTGGGGTGCGGGCGGCCCGCTGCGCCGGAATCAGGCTCGCGCCCGCGGCCACCGCGAGGAAGACCGCGGCCCCTCCAAGGATGGCCAGAGGATCGAGGGCTCCCACACCGTATAGCAGCGAGCTCATCACCCGGCCTATGAGCCCGGCTCCCAGCAGGCCCACGACGATTCCGACCGCGGCCAACCCCATGCCCTGGGAGAGGATGATCCGCCGAACGTCCTTGGCATCGGCGCCCAGGGCCAGGCGCACACCCATCTCCCCCGTGCGCTGGGTGGCCACGTAGGAGAGCACCCCGAAGATCCCCACGGCGCCGAGGAAGAGCGCGATGACGGCGGCCACCACCAGCAAGGTCATGGTGAACGTGGTGCGGTTCAGGGAATCCGCCACCAGGGTGTCCATGGTCTGCAGGTCGGTGATGGGAAGGTCCGGATCCATGGCCGCCACCACCTCGCGGATCCCACCCACCAGCGCGTTGGGATCGCCGTCCGTCCGCACCACCATCATCATGGGCCGCACGCCTCCCCCGATGGAGTCGAGCATGGGCTTGTAGGTGAACTGTTCGGCGGGTGACTCCAGCCCAGCGTCGTGGACATCGCCCACCACCCCCACGACGCGGGCGGGGGCGCCGTTGGTGGTGATGCGCTTGTCCAGGGCACTGGAGTTCGGCCAGTACTCACGCTTAACCGACTCACTGATGATGATGGACCCCAGCCGCGCGTTATGGTCGTCCGCGGTGAACTCGCGGCCTTCCACCAACGGAATGCCCATGGCCTCGAAGTAGCCGGGCGTCACGCGCCTCGCGGAGAAGGCGGGCGGGAAGGCGCTCTCGTCCACCGGGAACTCGTCGATCTGGGCCGTGAGGATGGCCCCTCCTCCGGTGAGCGGCAGGTTGTTGATGCCCGCGGCGGAAGACACCCCCTGGAGCCCTTCGAGGCGCTCGGTCAGCTGATCGTAGAACTGGGCCACCGACTCGGGCGTGGGATACTTGCTCGGCGGCACGGACAGCCGGAACGTCATGACGCCATCGGACACGAAGCCGGGATCCACGGAGCGGAGCTGCTGGAACGTGCGTACCATGAGGCCGGATCCCACCAGCAGCATGAGCGCCAACGCCACCTGCCCCACCACCAGAGCGCTCCGGGCCCGGTGGCGGTCCTTGCCGATGGTGGAGCCACGTCCGCCGTCCCGGAGCGCGAGCAGGGCCTTCTTCGAGCCCACGCGGAACGCGGGAAAGAGACCGAAGAACAGGCCCGCCGCCACCGAGACCGCCATGGTGAAGAGGAGCACGTTGCCGTTCACGCCGATCTCCTGGAGCCTGGGCACGCTGGCGGGCCCCACGGAGACCAGGAATCGGGTGCCCAGCCACGCCAGCGCCATCCCACCCAGCCCTCCGGCCACCGCCAACAGGACGCTCTCCGCCATGACGTACTGGATGAGCCGCGCGCGGCCGGAGCCCAGGGCCATGCGCACCGCGCGCTCGCGGGTGCGCGACTCTGCCCGGACCAGGAGCAGGTTGGCCACGTTGCTACAGGCGATGAGGAGCACGAAGCCCACGGTGCCCAGCAGGATGAGCAGGGGCTGCCGGGAGTCCCCGACGATGCCGTCCTTGAGCGTGCGGACCACGGCCCGGCCGCTGAAGATCCCCTCGAACCACTGAGGCCCGTAGCCCACTTCGTCGAAACGGGCGATGAGGCTTTCCGCGTCGGCGACGGCCGCCTCCATGGTCACCCCGGGCGCGAGGCGCGCGATGCCGTTGAGATGGTGTCCACCGAAGTTCTCGCTGGCGGGATCGAGCTGTCGCGGCACCCAGACGTCCACCTCCGGCGTGGGAAAGTCGTACCCGGGGGGCATGACGCCGATGACCTCGCGCGGTGAGCCGTTGAGCTCTATGGACCGCCCGATGACGCCGGGGTCCTCTCCGTACCGGCTGACCCAGAGCCCGTGGCTGATGAGCGCGACCGTGGGTCCGTCCGGCGCGTCCTCGGCCTCCGAGGGCAGCCGCCCTCGAATGGGTGCGAGGCCGATGACCTGGAAGGCGCTGGCCGTCATGGGGGCCACGTCGACCTGGAGCGGGGGCCCGTCTCCGGTGAGGGGGGCCTGCGCGCTCCCGGCGCTGTAGGCTCCGAACGCCTCGACCGCCCGGTTGTTGTTCACGAAGTGCCAGTAGCCCCGGTCCGAGTACGGCGCTTCCTCCCCGCCGCCGGCCTGGGGCAGGACCCCGGCGGCGACAGAGACGATGCGGTCCGCGTCGGGATACGGCAGGGGCCTGAGGAGCACGCCGTCCACCACCGAGAAGATGGCCGTGTTGGCACCGATGGCCACGGCGAGCGTGAGCACCGACACGAGAGTGAACGAGCGCGCCGACTTCAGCGCGCGTACGGCGACACGGACATCCTGCAGCAGCGCGGACAGCATCGGCGACTCCCCTGGGAGGTGGATAGCTACCGGTAACCTACGTGCATCCTAGCACGCGGGATTCGGGGAGGCGAAGTTGACCTCGCATACCCCCGTCGCCACTCTGCCGGGATTCGGAGAAGCACCTTCCACCCCCCACCCAGCGCCCACGCATGACCATCCTCCGCCGTTCCGCTCCCTGCTTGACCATCCTCACCCTGGCGCTGGCGGCGTGCGCGCCCCAGGAGCGGGAGGCGGCGACGCAAGCGGACGGGTGGCGGTCCATCGAGGGAGGCTGGCTCCTGGACGTGGAGGCGGGCGAGCGGATTCCGAATCCCGGGGTGCTCATCGGCCCCGACGGGCGCATCGCGCGCGTGGGGGACGAGGGCGGCGCGGTGCCCTCCGGCGTGGAGCCCGAGGTCTTCCAGCTCGAGGAGGGCCAGACCCTCCTCCCCGGTCTCATCGATCTCCATGCCCACTACAACATGGACCTGACGGGCGACGGCCGTGTCGAGGAGACGCGCTACAATCCGCTCGTCTTCCTGGCCAACGGGGTCACGACCACGTTTCCGGCGGGGGAGTACTATCCGGAGGTCATGAAGGCCCTCCAGGACCGACTGGAATCCGGTGAGCAGATCGGCCCCCGACTCCTCCGCTCCGGGCAGTACTTCGGGGCGACCCGCCTCGATTGGGACCCGGAGATCACCGCCGAGGAGATCCACGCGGAAGTGGACGCGCTCGTCGCGGAAGGCGTCATGCACTTCAAGGCCAAGAACGCGGGCCCGGAGCACATCGCGGCGCTCGTGGAGCGCGCGGACCACCACGGCGCCACCGTGACGGGGCACGTCGACTCCGGTGCGCGCGGCTCCACCAACTCGGTGGACGCCATCGCGGCCGGCATCGACCGGATCGAGCACATTCTGGGGGGCTACGTGCTGGATCGGGAGCAGCCCGCCTACCCCGTGTGGAACCAGATGGACACAGCATCCGCGGCGTTCCGGAGCACGGTCCAGCTCTTCCTGGACAACCAGGTCTACTACGACCCCACGGTCACCGCCCCCATCTACCTCACGGAGAAGGTGGAGGGGTTCGACTTCTGGTTCGACGAGCCTTCCCTGTTCACGCCGTACGTGCAGGAAGTGGTCGCGTCCCGGGAGCCTCGCTCCAGCGCCTTGATGACCGACCTGTACGCGTCCATGAAGCGCGGGCTCCTGGCCTTCTACAATGCCGGAGGAGGCCCCTGGATCACGCTGGGGACCGACAATCCCAGTGCCGGTGAGTACCTGCCGGGCTTCTCTTCCCACCGTGAGCTCCATGCCATGGTCCTGGCCGGCCTCCCACCCATCGCGGCACTGCGGGCCGCCACCATCAATGGGGCGACAGCGGTGAAGCTGGAGGACGAGATCGGGACCATCGAGGCGGGGAAGTGGGCCGACCTGTTCGTCGTCGACGGTGATCCGTTGGCGGATATCACCAACACCCGGAACGTGGATCTGGTCTTCCGGGCAGGCACACCCCACGACCCGGCGGCGCTCCTTGATCAGGTGCGGGGGCGCATCGGGCCGCAGGGGCCGGAGGACCGGATGGACTGGTGGCGCCCGTAGGGGCGGCGGGCGGACGGCGCCCGGCGGGCGGATAGCTCCCCGCGGGTGGGCGGTGCCCCGGCGGGTGGGCGGTGCCCGGCGGACTAGCGGCTCTGGGTGGGCGGGTCCAACCACCCCCGTTGATGCGCCGCAACGGGAGCACACCGGCCCATATGCCCGTCCGCGCCAGCCTCGCGGGGTGGCGCTAATCCGTACACTGGCGCGCCCGGATCTGGCGCGTGCCCGATTAGCGCCACATATGGCAGTCAATACGACTCGGCACACGACGGCTTTCGCGCCGTTGCTCGGATTGGCGCCGTATATGGCGGAAATCCGACATCGGCCGCTCGAGCTGACCACGGATGCCGGATCTGCGCCGTTCACGGGGCGCTTGGAGGTGGGCAGCGCCGCGTCGTCACGCCGACCAGGGCCGACGCGCCGGTCATGGCCCGCGTCGAACAGGGGTGCGCCAGCTGAGCGGAGGTGAGCGCGGACCTGCCGATTCAGGCCGGCACCCCCGCCGCCGGAGTCACCATGAGCCCAGGGGGCCCTACCGACTCAGGCCGGCGCCCCCGCCGCCGAGTGCGCCCCAGCGGTCTGCGCCGCCCTCTCCCGGGCGGGGACGTCCACTTCCCCGACGTCGCTGCCGAAGACCTCCATGTCGGTCTCGCCCAGCACCCTGCTGGTGACGGCCCCGGCGGTCATGGAGCCACTGACGTTGATGGCCGTCCGCCCCATGTCGATGAGGGGCTCGATGGAGATGAGCAGGCCCGCCAGAGCCACGGGCAGGTTCATGGTGGACAGCACGATGAGCGCCGCGAAGGTCGCCCCTCCGCCCACGCCGGCGATGCCGAAGGAGCCCAGGGTGGCCACCAGGATCAGGGGAAAGAAGAAGCCCGCCGACAGCGGATCGATGCCCACGCTGGGCGCGATCATGACCGCGAGCATAGCCGGATAGAGACCGGCGCAGCCGTTCTGCCCGATGGTGGCTCCGAAGCTGGCGCTGAAGTTGGCGATGGCGGGGGAGACGCCCAGCCGATCAATCTGGCTCTCGATGTTCAGCGGGATGGTGGCGGCGCTGGAGCGCGACGAGAAGGCGAACGTGAGCACCGGCCAGATCTTGCGGAAGTGGCGGACGGGGTTGAGTCCGGTGAGGGTCAGCAGACCGGCGTGCATAGCCAGGATGAGCGCCAGGCCCAGATAGGAGGCCACCACGAACCCCGCCAGGTTGAGGATGTCCGCCATGTTGGAGTTGGCCACCACCCGGATCATCAGTGCCAGCACGCCGTAGGGCGTGAGCCGGATGACCATCCGGACGAGGCGCATGACCAGCCCCTGAAGGGCCTCGATGCCGTCCACCACCCGCCGACCCAGCTCCGGATCCTCCCGGCGGAGCGCCAGAGCGGCGATCCCGAGGAGTGAAGCGAACACCACCACGCTGATGATGGAGGTGGGGTTGGCCCCGGTGAGCTCCGCGAAGGGGTTGGTGGGGATAAAGGACTGGAGGAGTGACGGGACGCTCAGGTCGGCCACCTCGCCGGTGCGCGCCACCAGCGACTCACCCCGCTCCAGCTCCCGTGCCCCGCGCACGAGCCCGTCGGCGGACAGACCGAACAGGCGGGTGACCCCCACCCCGATGACGGCGGCCACCGCGGTGGTGAGCATCAGAACGCCCAGGACGCCTCCGCTGATCTTCCCCAGGGATCGCGCGTCGTCCAGCTTCGTCACCGCCGAAAGGATGGTGACCAGCACCAGGGGCATGACGATCATCTGCAGGAGCCGCACGTAGCCCCCACCCACCAGGCCCACCCAGGTGAGTGTCTCTGACGTGACCTCCGATCCCAGACCCCAGGTCCACTGGAGGGCCGCGCCCATGGCCGCGCCGACGAGCAGGCTCAACAGCACGGTCTGGGAGAAGGAGGCGCCCCCGGCGCGCCGACGCTGCAGCCAGACCAGCGCCACGGCGAAGAGGGTGAGGTTCAGGAGGAGTGCGGGGATGCTCATGGGAGGATTTCCGAGTCGGGGTGTCGGGAGCGACGGGGACAAAAAAAGGCCCTCCCGCAGGGGAGGGCCGGACAGGAGAGCCGAAAGCCGACTCGATCTACGCGTTCGCGCTCACACGCACGCGCCTGCCCGACGCTCCCGGGGGAGCGCCACAACAGCAACAACAACAGCGGCAGGCGATGGACTGGAACATGCGCTTGGTGCCATGGAGCCGGGTCGGACGGCGTCTCCGGCCGACCGGAATCCTTGAATCTTCAGACGCTAAGCCAACCCACCGGAGTCGGTCAAGGTTCCCGCCAGCGTCCGGGCGTGCGGTAGGCCCACCAGAAGGTTATTCATGCGCGGATCGCATGCGGCCCACGCCAAGAACGAGCCTCGTCCCAGCAATGAGCACACGCCCCGCGGGCTCCACCCGGTGCCTCACCCTCGTCTCGCTCCTCCTGGCCGCCACGGCATGCGGCCCCACCGACGGAGGCGATCCGGCCAGCGGGACCGAGGTCGGAGCCTCCGGGAACCCGGCCGCGTTCGTCGTGGACCCGTCCTGGCCCCCCGAGCTCCCCGACGACTGGGTGCTGGGATCCATCACCGGCGTGTTCGTCGACGCACGGGACCATGTGTGGATCACCCACCTTCCCGAGACCCTCACTCCGGAGGAGGTGGGCGCCGAAGTGGACCCACCCATCGCCGAGTGCTGCAGGACGGCCCCCATGGTGCTGGAGCTCGACCCGGACGGCGCGCTCGTGCAGGCGTGGGGCGCGTGGCCTGCTCCGAACACGGCGGGTCAGGGTGACGCCGAGCGTTGGCCGAGGAACCCGCACCGGATCTTCGTGGACCACCAGGACAACGTCTGGATCGGCACCTACGTCCACCACCGGGTCATGAAGTTCACCCGGGACGGGGAGCTTCTCATGACGCTCGGCCGCTACGACGAGACAGGCGGTAGCGACGACACGGAGCTCCTGGGTGGCCCGGCGGGCATCTGGGTGGACCCGGACGATGGCGAGGTATTCATCGCCGACGGGTACAGGAACCGGCGAGTGGTGGTCTACGACGGGGCGACCGGAGCGTATCTGCGGCACTGGGGCGCCTACGGTGAGCCTCCGGAGGACGAATACGACTTCGGTGACCGCGACCCCGCGGGCCCGGCCCCCCGGCAGTTCTCCACGGTCCACGGCCTGACGGGGTCACGGGACGGGCTTCTCTACGTGGCCGACCGCCGGGGCAACCGTGTCCAGGTGTTCCGTCAGGACGGGACCTTCGTCCAGGAGCGCATCGTGGGCCCGGAGACCCGGGCGTCGGGCTCCGCCTTCGTGGTCGCGCTGTCCCCCGACCCCGAGCAGCGGTGGCTCTACCTGGCCGACGGCACCAATCACAAGGTCTGGGTCCTGGAGCGCGAGGGGCTCGAGGTGGTGGGCTCCTTCGGTCGCGGCGGGCGCCAGGCCGGTCAGTTCATCAGGCCTCACGGCATGGGGGTGGACTCCAGGGGCAACATCTACGTGGGAGAGGCGTCCACGGGACGCAGGGTCCAGCGATTCGTACCGTCTTCGGGGCCCGAGTGACGGATGAAGCGCCCCTGGGGCCCGCCACCACCACCTCCCGGGCCAGAGGCATCCGCAGGCCGCCGCTGATTCGCCTCGCGGTGATCCTCGCCGGGGCCGGGCTGTTGGCGTTCGCCGCGGCCATCGCCCTTCGCCAGCCCCGGCTGGACCGCACGTGGGACGAGGACGTCCGCGTCCTCTCGTCCGTGGCGTGGACGGCAGACGGGGCGGTCCGTCTCGGGCAGGTCCGGCAATGGGAGTACGGGCACGAGACCGTTCGCTCCAAGGCCTATGCCCCGGTGACCTACGACCCGCAAGACGCCGCCGGTCTCTGGCTCTACGAGCAGGAACTGGGGTTGGGTGGGCGAATCGCCCACACGTTCCTCGTGTTCGAGTTCCCCGAGCGCTACGGAGCCGATCGGTGGCTGGGGATCTCGGTGGAGACGCGTCGCGAGGTGGGAGAGACGTACTCGCTCATCGCGGGCATGCTGCGGGGCTTCGAGCTCACGCACATCTGGGCGAGAGAGGAGGACCTGGTACTGCGACGGGTGGAATACCTGGACTACCCGCTCACCCGATACCGGGTGAGCATCGAGCCGGACCAGGTCGCCCGGATCTTCCAGCAGCTGGTGCGCGAGACGGAATCGCTTGCGGAGCGGCCGCGTTGGTATCACACCCTGCGGACGAACTGCACGAGCTCCCTCATCGAGTACGTCAATCAGGTCCGGCCGGGGGCCATCCCCTGGCATCCGAGCTTCATACTCACCGGACGAACCGACGAATACCTGGCCGAGCTCGGCTATCTGGACACCGGCACCGGGGAGGCCATCACCCGCCAACGCCTCGCCGAAGCGTCGCTGCGGTGACCCGGAACTGCCATTTCGACGTGTTGCGCCACGCCCGCACCTTGTCCCGCGAAAGCCCCACTTCGGGCACGTAAACATCTGACGCACCTGTCCGGCGATGCATGAGACCGGGGCGCCCAAGCTGCTACAACGGCGGTGTTTCGACGCCCTGGCCCCCTCCAGGGGACCATCGCGGCACCGATCCTGTACCAAAATGGGTCCCGATCGACGAGGTGGGCCGCATCCGCCGCAGCCCATACTCGACCACCCGGTCGGACGGGCATCAGCCCGAGAGGGGGACCACATGCGGAAACCCGACGTTCCTCAACGAAGGTCGCTTCGCGCCTGGCTCGCTGCCTGGGCCGGCATTCTGGCCCTGACGGCCTGCGCCGAGCCTCAAGCAGCAAGCAAGAGCGCGCTGGACGATACGCTCGCCGCCCTCGAGCGACGGGTCGAAGACATGGAAGCTCGGGCACGATCCGTGGACGACATCTTCACGGAAGAGGTCGAGCCCATCGCGCACGCGCTCACCCGCATGGGGGGTGAGCGCGTGTACGCCCAACGCATCGCCATCGCCCTGGTCAGGGAGGGCCGGAGAGCCCGACTCGATCCGCGGCTCCTGCTCGCGGTGATGACCGTGGAGAACCCGTGGCTGGACTCCGGCGCATACAGCTCCGTGGGCGCCGTGGGGCTCATGCAGGTGATGCCTTTCCACGTGGGCTCGTGGGGATGCGCCGGCCGGGACCTCACGGATCCGGACACGAACATCTGCTACGGGGCCAAGATCCTCGCGAATGCCCTCGAGCGTTCCGACGGTGACCTGGATCGGGCGCTCCTCAGATACAACGGCTGCGTGCGCGGCACGAATACGCCCGACTGTCACCTCTATCCGAGCAAGGTCCTCGCCCACCCCCAGCTGGCCTCCATGGGCCTCTGACCCCTCCCCGGGACCGGCCGCGAGGGCCGTGAGACAAGCGGGGGCCGTCCGGCGAATCGCCGGACGGCCCGCTTGCTTTCGTCCCGGCACGCGCCGGGACTAGTCGTCGTCGGACCCCAGATGGTCCAGAGCCGACGTCCGGAGCGTGGTCCACACGAAGTCGTAGACGTCCAACAGGTCCCGGGCCTCGTGCCCGGCGGCGGCCAGGCGCTCTCGGGTGCCCAGCGCGACCCGACGGAAGTTCTTGTACGCCGACACCTTGGCACGGCGGCTGTACCGAGCGGTGGGCGCGATGGATCCGGCCTGTCGCACGAAGGCCGAGCGACGGACCACGGTGTGGGTCTCGGGATAGTAGATCCCGGGAATCGTGGTCGCGATGCGCCAGTTGGGCCGCTCGTCGAAGAGGCGGGTCAACGTGTCGATCCACCCCTTGAGGCGCTCCTCGTACCGACCCTCTCCGTGCAGGAGCGTGTTCACCGCCTCCACGTACGCCACCTTCTCCTCCGGCTCGAGACCACGCAGGGCCTTGGCGTGTGAGACGGGGACCAGGTCGGTGCGCTGCAGCATGTCCGCAATCCCGTCGGCCAGATCCTCGTGGGCGCCCTCGGCGATCTCCTCCTTCATGCGATCTGCCGCCAGCGTCTCCTTGGCCTCGGCCACCGTCGGGTTGCGGTGCCTCTTCAGGTCCGCGCCGTCGGTCTTGCGATGGTCCTCGATCCACTCCGGATCCTGGAATCCCTTGGGATACAGGTTGGTGAACAACTCCACCTGGTCGGAGAACGGGCATACGGCATCGATGACGCTTCGATCCGAATCCCCGTCCCCGGCCTCGATGACGCGCCGGAGGTTCTTGCGGATATGCCCCGTCCGCTCGCCGAGATCGTCGGCGGGCTTGAGCATCTTGTAGAAGGCCTCCGGGAACTTCCGGAGCTTGCCGTCTTCGAACTGGTAGGCGCGGGTACCGTTGCGCTCCCAGGCGATCATGGCGACGCCCCATTCCGGGCGCTTCACGTGCCGATAGAGCTCGTCCTCGGTCTCGGCCATGGGAGATCGGTCTACTGCGAGCGTCGCTTCAGCCAATGGACACCGTCCTTGAGCTGCCGGTCGAGCGGAGGCGGGCAGGCCTCGAACGCGAGTCGACCGAAGAATCGAAACAGGCGAACGCGGGCGCCACTCGACACCCAACCATCTCGGCGGAGCGGCAAACGCTCAATAAATATATGTGAAACTTGAACTTACGTCAATATGGCCACCGGGGGAGTGCTCCTCGGAGCCCGGCCGCCGCTCCTGGAGGGCCACGCTGAGGCGCCTCGCCGCCGGTATCCTCGCGGCGACCCGACGGCACCATCGCCGTCGGCTCGGCGGCGCCACCCGCGTCGAGAACATACCGCGCGTCCAGGCTGCGGAAATCCAGTCAGACCACTTGCACGGCCCACCGATGGACCCCCATCGTGCGGGACTCGGCTCGGCCGACTTCTGCCCAGGAGACCCCATGACGCCCGCCCCTGCCCCGTCCGTCCTCGCGTCGTTGGACCGAGGCCCTCGCCGCCGGCTCCTCGCGCCCGCGTTCCCTCTCGCACTCATGGCGCTGGCCGTGGCCTTCCGACCCGCGGCTGCGCAGGACCTGCCGACGCTGACGCCGGACGACTACGGCCAGTGGGAGCAGTTGGGCCGGGCCGAGCTCTCGCCCGACGGACGGTGGCTGGCCGTCTCCATCTCGCGTGTCAACGACGAGGACGAGCTCCGGATCCATCGTACGGACACCGATTCGGTGGTGATCGTCCCGTTCGGGTCCGGCCAGACCTTCTCGCCGGACGGCCGCTGGCTGGTGTACTCCATGGGAAGCTCGGAGGACGAGAGGGAAGCGGCCCGCGCGGCCGACCGCCCGGTGCGGGACGACGTGGGGGTCATGAACCTGACCAGCGGGTCGGTGTCGGTTCGTGAGGAGGTCTCGTCCTTCAGCCTGTCGGCGGACGGGCGATTCGTGGCCTTGAAGCGGTACCCCGGGGAGGATCAGGACCACGACGGGGTGGACCTCATCGTGGAGGAGCTGGCCACCGGGACACGCATGGTCTTCGGAAACGTCTCCGACGTGCGCTGGGCGGATCAGGGACACCTCCTCGCCATGACGCTGGACGCGGCGGACAGGGTGGGGAACGGCGTCACGCTCTACGATCCCGGGTCCGGGGTCGTGCGGCCGCTGGATCAGCACGAGGCGTTCTACCGCGAGCTCCGGTGGCGAGAGGACGCGGCGGACCTGGCCGTCCTTCGCACCGTCGAGGACCCGGCGTGGGCGGACACCGTCCATGTGGTACTGGCGTGGAGAGGGCTCGACCGGAGTTCGCCCACCCGCTTCGAGCTCGGGGCAGAAGGCGATGCACAGCCCCCGCGGAGCATGAGGGTGGTGGAGTACCGGGCCCCCGAGTGGGCGGCCGACGGAACGGTCCTGTTCTTCGGGGTTCAGGAGCGTATTCCCGCGCCCGAGCCCTGCGACACCGAGGACGCCGCCGACACCATCGACGGCGGTGACGGCGGCCGAGGGGCCGACGGGGATCCGGAGTGCGAGGACGAGGACGAGCGCGCCGGGGTCGAGATCTGGCACGCCAGGGACCACGACCCCGTCCCGCAACAGCGCGTGCGGGAGCGACAGCTCCGGCAGGCGAACCACCTCAGCGCCTGGCACCTGGACCGGGCGGCCTTCGTCCAGTTGGGGGACGACCTCACCGAGGGCACGGAGCTCGGTGAAGGGGGGCGCCACGCCATCGGCCTGGACGAGACGCCCTACGACGAGCATGCCATGTTCCGCCAGCAGTTCGCGGACCTCTACGACATCGACTTGGAGACGGGAGCGAAGACCCTGGTGCGGGAGCGCATCGAGAGCGCGGACGTGAGCCCGGGCGGTCACTACGCGTTCTGGTTCGAGGGCGAGCACTGGTTCGCGCACGACCTCCGCACGGGGGAGACCCGCAACCTCACGGAGAACGTCCCCACCCGGTTCGTGAACCTGGACGTCACCCCCACCCGCGAGCAGATGCCGTCCTTCGGCGTGGCCGGCTGGCTCGAGGGCGACGCCGCCGTGCTTCTCAACGATCGCTGGGACGTGTGGGAAGTGCGTCCGGACGGCTCCGGCGGGCGGGCCCTCACTCAGGGCGCCTCCGAGGAGGTCCGGTACAGGCTCGAGCAGGTGGATCCCGAGGCCGAGTCCATCGACCCCGACGCGCCGCTCTACTTCGAGATCTACGGCGAGTGGACCAAGCAGGCCGGCTTCGCGCGCGCCGAACGGGGGGAGGAGCCGAGCCGCCTGATCTGGGAGGACGCGTCGTTCGGAGGCTTCGGAGGCGGCCTGCGGAAGGCGGCCGAAGCGGACGTTTTTCTCTTCAGACAGGAGCGCTTCGACGACGCTCCCGACTACTTCGTCGCGGGTCCGGACCTGGACGGCGCCACGCAGGTGACGCGCACCAATCCCTTCCACGAAGCGTACGCCTGGGGGCGCACCGAGCTGGTGGACTACGAGAACGAGTGGGGACGACGCCTGCAGGGGGTGCTCACGTACCCGGCGGATTACGAGCCGGGCCGCCAGTACCCCATGATCGTCTACCACTACGAGCTGCTGTCCCAGGGCATGCACCAGTATCAGGTGCCCAATCCACGGCAGTACTACAATCAGCAGATCTGGAGCCAGGAAGGCTACTTCGTGTTCCGGCCCGACATCGTCTACCGGGACCGACGGCCCGGGCAGTCGAACGTGGAGACGCTTCGCCCGGCCGTGGCCGCCGTGCTGGAGACCGGAATGGTGGATCCCGAGCGCGTGGGCCTCATCGGCCACTCGTGGGGTGGGTACCAGACCACGTTCTTCGTCACCCAGTACGACCTGTTCACCGCCGCCGTCGCGGGGGCGCCGCTCACCACCCTCATGAGCATGTACCTGTCCTTCTACTGGAACAGCGGCAGCACCGACGCGCGGATCTTCGAGATCAGCCAGGGTCGGATGCAGGTGCCGTGGTGGGAGGACTGGGACAGCTACTTCAACAACTCGCCCGTCCACCACATCGAGCGCATGAACACGCCGCTGCTGATGATGTTCGGGACCAACGACGGCGCGGTGGAGTTCAACCAGGGCGTGGAGTTCTACAACGCGGCGCGCAGGCTGGGGAAGGAGATGGTGCTCCTGGCCTACGAGGGAGAGAACCACGGGCTGGCCGAGGAGCCGAACCAGCTCGACTACCAGAGCCGCATCCTCCAGTGGTTCGCGCACTACCTGAAGGGCGAGCCCGCCCCCGAATGGATGGAGAACGGGCTCGGGTACCTGGAGCAGAAGGACGGCACCAGGAGGCGCCGACCCGTGAGCTGACCGGTGAGAGCTGGCCCGCGAGCTGGCGGGTCAGCCCTTGCGGTTCACCGTGGCTTCGATGGCCTCCAGGGCCTCCCGGGCCTCGGTGAGCTCCGCCACCTCCGCTTCCAGCTCGCGGCACCGCGCCTCCACCCTGGCACGCTCGGCGACACCGGCCTGAATCCGGCTCTCCAGCTCCGCGATCTCGGCGGC
>CAYGKI010000022.1:0-14584 GCA_964350235.1 uncultured Gemmatimonadaceae bacterium
GCCGGTCCTCGTAGGCCTCGTTGCGGACCTCCTCCGCCACGAACCGCTCGCGGGGCACCGTCCGCATGGCATCAAGGACCCGAGGGTCGCGGATGCCCCGCCGTGCGATCTGGCGGTCGACCATGCGGCGGCGGGCCGCCTCGAAGTCGGGCTTCAAGACGATGGTCCCCGGGGTGCGGGTGCCACGCCCCCGAGCGCCCGTTCCTTCTGGAGCCAACGGGAGACGTCGCTCGCCGAGATGACACCCACCAACCCTTCCGCGGCATCGACCACCAGGACCCGCTGGAGGCCGCTGCGCGACATGGACGCCAGAACGTGCTCGAGCGTGGCGTCGGGCCCCACGGCGACCTGGCCGGCAGGGGTCATGACGTCCCGCACCCTGGTCGTGGGCCATCGCTCGCGGGGCACGCCCTTCACGTGGGCGAGCGTGACCAGGCCCAGGACCTCCCGCCCGGACGAGACGGGATAGCCCTGGTGGGGCTCCCGAAGGAGGCGCTCCTCCACCAGCGACTGCAGGGTGACGTCGGGAGCCACCGTGCTGGGATCGGGCGTCATGATGCGCCGGGCCGTGAGCCCCGTGAGCACCTCGCCCAGGAGATGGTGCTCGAAGGACGTCAGCGCCGCCGTGCGGAGGAACCAGCCGATGAACACCATCCACAATCCACCCACGACCGCCCCGGCGAACGTCTGGAGCGCGCCGAGCCCGATGAGCGCGTAGCCCAGCGCCTTCCCGCCGTTCGTCGCCCACCGTGTGGCCACGGTCAGGTTCCCGGTGTGGCGCCAGACCAGGGCCCGGAACAGGCGCCCCCCGTCCAACGGAAACCCCGGAAGGAGGTTGAAGAGGGCCAGGACCAGGTTGATGAGGGCCAGGTAGTCGCCCACGGCGAGCACGGGCTCGGACCAGGCCAGCGCTTCCCCGAGGCGGACCAGCATCCAGAACGCGCCGGCCAGAACCAGGCTGCAGAGCGGCCCCACGCCGGCGATGGCGAGCTCATCGGCCGGATTCTCCGCCTCCTGCTTGGTGTGGGCGACGCCACCGAGCACGAACAAGGTGATCCCGGCCACCTCCACGCCACGACTCCGGGCCACGACGGAATGCGACAGCTCATGGGCCAGCAGCGAGGCGAAGAACAGCAGCATGCCCGCCGTTCCCATGACGAGATAAGCCGCGGAGGACATCCCCTCCACGCGTTGGGGAAAGACCCCCGCGGACAACGACCAGAGCACCAGGAAGGCGATGACGAACCAGGAGTAGTCGATGCGGATCTCGAATCCCAGCACCGAACCGAGCCGGAAACCCGGCATGCCCCGGCCCGTCGGCATGGTCACCTCCCAGCCATGGCCGGATCGCAGGTCCTGCCGGGTGCCGGCTCCTGCATGAGCGCCGGCACCAGAAGGAGGGCAAGGGCGAGGGAGCCGATGGTCATGGAGTGCACCTGCGGGCTTGATGGTGGGGCCGGCAATATAGGGCGAACCCGGCCGCGGGGCAGGCCGGCGCGCGGCCGGCCTGCCGGGTGGTGGCGGGCGTCACGACGAACGGTCAGCCCTCCTTGGCCGCGCGCCCCTCCATCCACCGCTCCACGGCCAGGTACGCCGTGGGCAACACCAACAGCGTCAGCACCGTGGCGGTCACCAGCCCGCCGATGACCACCGTGGCCAGCGGCCGCTGGAGCTCCGCGCCGGGCGAGTGGGAGATCGCCATCGGGACAAATCCGAGGCTGGCCGCCAGCGCGGTCATCAGCACCGGCCGCAGACGAACTGCGGCTCCCTTCAGCACGGCCTCCTGAAGCGCGCGCCCGCGCTCCCTCAACTGATTGATGTAGCTCACCATCACCACGCCGTTGAGCACCGCGATGCCGAACACGGCGATGAAGCCGATGATGGCCGAGGTGCTGAGGTTCAACCCACGGAGCCAGAGCACCGCGATTCCCCCCGCCAGCGCGAAGGGCACGTTGGTCATGATGAGGGCGCCCTGGACGAAGCTGCCGAAGGCGAGGTAGAGCAGGAGGTAGATGGCGCCGATGGCCAACGGCACCAGGATGGCCAGCCGCCGAAGTGCCGTCTGCTGGTTCCGGTACTGACCGCCCCACTCGTAGCGGTAGCCGTCGGGGAGCTGGACTGCGGCCTCCAGCGCCGCAGAGGCCTCCTCGACGAAGCCGCCCACGTCGCGCCCGCGGATGTTGGCACCCACCACCACGAGCCGGTTGCCTCCCTCGTGGGCGAACGCTTCCGGCGTCTCGACCGCCGCCAGGCTGGCCACCGCCGACAGGGGAACGAGCCCGTACCCCCAACCGGTGGCGGCATCGTACGCCCCCTGGTCCTCGGCAGGGTCTGCCACGGCCACGGGCAAGGACGCGAACTGGACCGGATCGAGGCGGCTGCTCTCCGGAACCCGCACCACGACGTCGATGCGTCGGGGACCGTCCACCACGCGCGTCGCCACGGCGGAGCCCAGGGCCAGCTCCACCTGATGACCCACCTCGGCGGAAGAGAGCCCGTACCGGCTCAGCGCGACGCGATCCAGAGACACCTGAAGCTCCTTGACCTCGGCGGCCGCGCTCACCTTCACATCGGCCGCGCCGGCGATGCCCGCGATGACCGCCTCGGCGCGCGCCGCGACCTCCGCCAGCCGCTGAGGGTCGTCTCCGAAGATCTTGACCCCCACGTCCGTGGTGATCCCGGACTCGGCCTCGTCCAGCCTCATCTGGATTGGCTGGGTGAACGCGTAGTCCAGACCGGGCACGGTGGACAGCGCGCTGTCCATGGCCGCCAGCAGCGCGTCCTTGCCTCCCGGGCGCCACGTGCCGCGGTCCTCCACGATGACGTACGTGTCGGACTCGTAGGTGCCCATGGCCTCGGTGGCCAGGTCCGGTCGCCCGAGCTTGGAGACCACGGTCCGGACTTCCGGCAAGCCCAGAAGGGCCCGCTCGAGACCGGCCGAGAACTCGGTACCCTCGCCGATGGCCGTGGAAGGCAGACGGATGCCCTGCACCAGCACGCTGCCCTCGTCGAGACGGGGCATGAACTCCGTGCCCAGACGGGTGGCGCTTCCCAGGGCTACCGCCACCAGCGCCACACCCACGCCCGGGACCGCCCGGGGCCGGCCCACCAGCCGCTCGAGCACGGCGCGGTAGCGGTCCTTGAAACGCTCGAACAACGGGACCTCGACCTCGTGGGCGTCGGCCAGGAAGGTCCTCGCCAACGCCGGGATCAGGCTCATGGCGAGCACCAGGGATCCGATGAGCGCGGCGATGACGGTGAAGGCCATGGGGATGAACATTTTGCCCGCCGTGCCCTGCAGGGCGAAGACCGGCACGTAGACCGCGATGATGATGACGATGCCGAACACGATGGGCCGCCCCACCTCCGCAGCGGCCCGCACGATCCGCTCCGCGGGCCTGCCCTCCTCACCCGCCCTCCGCATGACGTTCTCGATCATCACCACGGAGGCGTCGACCAGGAGTCCGAAGTCCAGGGCGCCCAGGCTCATGAGGTTGGCCGAGTAGCCGAACATCCGCATGGCGATGAAGGCCCAAAGCATGGACAGGGGGATCACCAGAGCCACGATGAGGCTGGCCGCCACGTTGCGGAGGAACGTCCACAGGAGCACCACCACCAGGATGCCGCCCAGGAGGAGGTTCTTCTTGATGGTGTGGGTGGTCTGGTCGACCAGGTCCGCCTGCTCGTAGAACGGCACGATCTCCACGCCGGCCGGCAGGGTGGCCTGAAGCTCCTCCACGCGCTGGCGAACGCCCTCGATGACCGCCTGGGCGTTCTCGCCTTTCCGCATGATGACCATGCCGCTCACGACCTCCCCGGTGCCGTTGTAGGTCACCGCTCCCTGACGGGGCAGAGGGCCGGAACCCACCTCGCCCAGATCCCCCACGCGGAGGGGCACGCCCCCCCGGGTGGCGACCTGTACCTCGGCGATGGCCTCGGGACCGTCCAACCGCCCGATCCCCCGGATGACGAACCGTTCCCCCCGGCTCTCGGTGTAGGTGCCGCCGAAGTTCACGTTGTTGTCCGCGATGGCCCGCTCCACGTCCGCCAGGGTGAGCCCTGCGGCCATGAGCCGGGCCGGCTCCACCGTCACGTGATACTGCTCCGTGAGCCCTCCCCAGGAGTTCACTTCCGCCACGCCGCGCACGGTGCGCAGCTGAGGGGCGATGGTGTAGTCCTGGAGGGTCTTCAGGTCCAGGGTGCTCCAATCGGAGTCTTCGGACACCAGCACGTACTGGTAGACCTCACCCATGGCCGTGGAGACGGGCCCCAGGGTCATGGATACGCCATCCGGGAGATCGTTGCCCACGCTGTTGAGACGCTCGTTGAGCAACTGGCGCGCGAAGTAGGGATCGACGCCGTCCTCGAAGACCACCTGCGTCATGGACACGCCGAACTTGGTGGTGGACCGCACGTTCAGGGTCCGGGGCAGACCCAGGACCGCCCGCTCGATGGGGAAGGTGACGAGCTGCTCCACTTCCTGAGGCGCCATACCCGGCGCGTCCGCGATGATGGTGGCCGAGTTGGCCGTGAGATCGGGAAACGGCTCGAACGGGATGGTGGACCAGGCCCACAGCCCGGCCGCCAACAGAACGCCGGTGAGCCCCAGCACGGCCTTACGGCCGCGGACCATGAGAGCGATGAGCTTGGCGATCATGAATCGCCTCCCGAAGGAGCGTTCCCATCCATGACCGACCGCACGGCGTAGGCGCCTTCCACCACGACCCTCTGACCCTCGGACAGGCCGGTCACGCCCACGCGCCCGTCGGACAACGGCACCGAGGATACCTGGACGGGCCGGAAGACGCCCTGGGCCTCCTCCACGAAGGCCACCTCACCCAGAACGGTCCGCTGTACCGCCGACGCCGGAAGGATGACGCGGTCCTCGGTGGCACCACCCGGAAGGGCCATGGTCACGAAGAGGCCCGGGCGCACGCCGTCGGGAACCTGGGTCACCTCGGCCCGCACCTCCACGGCGCGCCGCACCGGGTCGACGGCCGCGCCCACCTGGACCACGCGGGCCTGGAGCCGCACGTCCGGCAGCCCCCCCACGGTGAGCTCCAGCGCGTCCCCGGGACGCACGGCGATGCCCATCCGCTCCGGCACCCAACCCGTGGCCCAGAGCACGTCGGTCCTTCCCAGTGAGACCAGGGGCGTGCCAGGCAGCACGGCGGTCCCTCCCGTTACCTGCACCGAGAACACGGTCCCGTCGCGCGGTGCCCGGACCACGACCAGACCATCGCTGGAAGGCGACAGGTGATCCACCCACTCGCGGGCCCGCTCCAGATCGGCCTCAGCCTGTATCCGGTCGGAGGTCCGTCGCTCCACCTCTTCCCTGGATACGGCACCGGCCTCCAGGAGGGCGCCGGACCGCTCGGCGGCGGCCGCGGCGAACGCCACGCGCGCTTCGGCCGAGCGAAGGTCACGGAGCGCGTCGGTGAGCTCGTGGGAGTGGATCTCCAGGAGCGGGTGGCCGGCCCGCACCACGTCTCCGGAGAGGACCCGTACGGCTTCCACTCTTCCCTCCACCACCGACCCCAGCGTCACGGATGCCGTATCCGGGCTGGCGAGCTGGGCCGGGATGCCGTGGGTCTCGGCCACCGGCTCGAGCGTCACGTCCTCGGTGCGCACGCCCGCCATGCCGAGCTGCTCGGGCGTGAGGATCACCTGGCCGGAATCCCCCGGAGCTTCGGCGTCGCCGGGGGCCTCCGTCCCACCACATCCCCCGACCACCGTGAGCGTCGCCGCCAGGAGCACCGCCATGGGTGTATGCTGTCTCATCGTGTCGTCTCCAGGTTCGGGGCGAGGTCACAGAAGACCCCTTCGTGAATCGGGGTGCCGGAGTACCGGGCAGCGCGGGCGCGCCATCCCATGAGCTCCATGCGCCATCCTTCGAACGCCGCCAGTGCGTCCAGGCGGCCGCGACGGCTGTCCAGGAGCTCGGTGAGCGTGCCTTCGCCCATGGCGTACCGGGCCTCGGCTGCCTCCACGGTGCGCGCGAGGGCAGCACGCCAGGCGTCGTCGAAGCGCTCGCCCGCGCGGTCCAGGGCTTCCACGGCCTGGATGGCCGCGGCACGCTGCGCCTCCAGCCACGCCGACAGGGCCGCCCGGTCCGCTTCCGCGGCGGATGCCTCCAAGCGGGCAGCGCCTCGGGCGCCCTGGGCGCGGTCGAAGAACGGCAGCTCGAGCTGCAAGCCGACATACAGGGCGTCGAAGCCGCCTGACCTCCGCCAACCCACCTGCGGCACCAGATCGGGGACAGCGCCGGCCAGGAGACGGGCTTCCGTCTCCTCCCACGTCCGGATCCGAGCATCGACCATGGCGAGGTCGGGCGCCGCATCCGCGCGCATCGCGTCACCCGCCCCGCCGGCCATGGGACCGGTATCCTCTACTGGGGCCGGAGGCCCGCCGGGACCCGGGAGGTCGCAGCCGGGGAGGGTCACCACGATGCCCGTCCCCGGGTCCAGGCCGATGAGACGCGCCAGGTCCGCCGAGGACCGGGCCTCGGCGGTTCGCGCCGATGCCACCCGAGCCCAGGCCGAGGTGCTGGCCAGCCGCAGGCGGGCAGCGTCCCCGTCGGGGGCCCGTCCCCGCTCGGCCTGCTGGCCTACGGCGTCGGCCAGGGCCTGCATCCCCTCTGCGTCGGTGACCGCGTGCTCGAGAAGCGCCCGGTCCCGCAGCAGCCGGGCGATGGCGTCGACGGCCTCCACCTGAACGTCGGCGGACACCACAGCCTCCCGGGCCTCCTGCTCGGCAGCTTCGGCCTCCGCGGTGCGGATGGCGGCGCCGCGATCCCCGCCCAGGGGGATCCGGAAGCCGAGAAGCAGCTGTCCTTCGGTTCCCTCCCAGGCCGGCTGGCCGGTGGTCTCCACGGCGGCGCCCAGGTTCTCCGCCGTGACGCTCAGCGTGGGGTTGCCGAAGGTGCGGGCCTGGGACACCCGGGAATCCGCGGCGAGCGTTCGCTGGTGCGCGGCCGCCGTGACGGGGCTGGCTTCGAGGGACCGCCGGAGCGCCTCCGCCGCGGAGACGACCACCGTATCCGGCGTCTGGAGGAGCGCGAGCAGAGCGAGGAGCGGCACCATGACTCAGTGCCCCTCGTCCATGTCACGGTCCAGATCCGCCGGCGCGGTCCCGACGGACCCTACATAGGCGGACGCGGCCCCGTGCCGGTAGACCAGCTCACCGCCACTGGCGCCCACCTGGACCGCGGGAACGAGAAGGAGCACGGACGCCACGGCACCCACCGCACGCGCCGAGGAGCCGACGATGCCTCCGGCGAACCCGACGGCGAGGACGGCAAGGACCGCTCCCGAGAACACGAGGAACCGCTCCGCGCGCTCTTCGTGCGTATGGAGGGCGGCCTCCGGTACCACGGCCTCGACGCGGTCCTCCTGGGCCTCTCCGGTCTCGATGGACAGCCATGCGGACCCGGTGAGGCCGAGGGCCAGCACGACGGGGACGGCCCAGGTGGGCCGAAGAGAAGCACCCCGCCGCACCGCGAAAAGCGCCCCCAGGACCCCGAGGGGCAGGAGCACCGCCAGGACGATGGGAAAATGGACGACGGCGGGATGAAGGGGTTCGGGCAACATGGGACCTCCCGGTTGAAGACGGTGGGAAGTTGCCCACGCCCCCTACCCGTCTCCATCCCACATACGTGTGAAAACCCTTAGTTTTCCTCGATCTACAACACATGTAGGATGCGTGGATGGACCCTGATCAGATTCGCAAATTCCGGCTGCTCCTGGGCGCGGCCCTCACGCTCATCGTGTTGGCCGGAACCATCGACCTGGTCATGGACGACCCCGAGAGCTGGCTGTCCTTCCACGTGATTTTCGAGGTCGCCATGATCGCCTTCGGGCTCGTCATGGCCACGGCCCTGTGGACCGGATGGTGGAGGGCCGAGCGGGAAGCGCTGGAGCTTCGGGAGGATCTGGCGGCCCGCGACGCCGAGCGTGATGCGTGGAGAAGCAGAGCGCATGCCGCGCTCGAGGGGCTGGGCGCGGCCGTTCAGGAGCAGCTCGTGGACTGGGAGCTCACGCGCGCGGAGCGGGAGGTGGCCGTTCTGATGCTGAAGGGGCTCAGCCACAAGGCCATCGCCAAGCAGACCGGAAGGAACGCCCAGACCGTGCGCCAGCACGCCAGCGCGGTCTACCAGAAGTCGGGGGTGGCGGGTCGGGCCGAGCTCGCGGCCTACTTCCTGGGAGGGCTCAGACTTCCCGAAGAGACGAGCGCCCCGAACGGAGTCGCGGACATGGACCGCGGCGGGGCGCCGGCCTGAGCGAAGGCCCGACGCCCCACAGAGGGGTGCCTACACGGAGCAGGTCATGTCCTGGGCACAGCACATGGGCGACTTGATCATGCCGTGACCCTCGGGGCACTTCGAAACCGCCACGGACCCGCCGTCCGGCTTCGTGATGGTGTCGTGGACCAGCTCGGTGTCGCACTTGGCGCAGGTCATGTTCACGCTCATGCCGCACTTGTCGCAGGTATAGGTAGCCATGGGGGCGCTCCGGCTCATCGAAGGGTGGATGGGTGCCTTGCTTCGTCGGTGCTCTGATTTGAACGGGATCCCGGCCCGCGTACAAGGTTCCTGCCCGTGCACCCCTCTCCCGGCGCTCCGCGGTCGGGCCGGCGACGACCCACACGCCGGGCTTGCACCCACGGGCCTCGGCGGGCACGATGCGAACAGGCTTTACGGACTCTCCCGAGGAGAACGGTATGCGTCTGGCCCCCTGTCTCGCCTCCATGGCCGTCGGCGTCGTCACCGTTGCGGGGTGCGAGGAGTCGACGCCTGCTCCGGGGACCTTCACGGTGCGGGACAGCGCCGGCGTGGAGATCGTGACGAGCCCGACACCCGCTTGGAGCCCGGAGGAATCCTGGACCCTGTCCCGAGCGCCTGAGCTCTCGATAGGAGAGGTGGCCGGCGAGGACGACTACACGCTCTACCGAGTACGGGCGGCGCTCCGACTGTCGGACGGTCGAGTTGCCATCGCCAACGGTGGCACGTCGCAGGTCCGGATCTACGATTCCGAAGGACGGCATTTGGAGAACCTGGGGCGGCTCGGTGAAGGTCCCGGGGAGTTCACGATCCTCATCGACCTCTGGCGCGGGCTGAGCGACTCGATCGTCGCCGCGGACCTCCGTCCGTCTCGCCTGACCGTCTTCGACGCGGAGGGCGAGCTGGGGCGCACCATCCCCCTCCAGCAGTCGGATACCCCGCGGCAGCTGTTCGGACGTGGGACCCTCGATACCGGGGACCTGCTGGTATCCGGCGCGCTTCCGTCCGAGGAAACGCCCCGCGTCGGACTGTTCGATGGAGGCATCCGCGAGTTCGACCGGTACTCGCCCCAGGGTCGCCCCATGAACCGGATCGGATCCGCACGACAAGGCCGCAACTGGGGATTCGACACCGGCAACCCGTACGGCCCCTCGTACACGTCGGCCCCTTTCGAGAACTTCTCCCCGCCGAACACCACCGACGGTGAGGCCGTGTTCCTGGGGGACGGCACCGTTGCCGAGGTCGAGCAGCGGAGCAGCCAGGGGGGCTTGATGCGCCTGATCCGCTGGGGGGTGGAGCCCCGACCCGTGACCCCGGACCTGGAGGACGGTTTTCGGGCCATGCGACTCGACGTGAGCGAACAGTTCAGGAGCTCCGCGATCGCGATGCTGGACGGGCTCGTGTTTCCGGAGTACCTGCCCGTCTACGAGACGTTGAAGACCGACACGGAGGGCTTCCTCTGGGTGAAACCCTATCACCCCGACTGGGAGCCGGGAGGACCGTGGTGGGTGTTCGACGACACCGGTCGCTGGCTCGGCGGGGTCGATATCCCGACGGACCTGAACGTATTCGACATCGGCGCGGACTACGTGTTGGGCCTGGTACGCGACGATCAGGACGTGGAGCGTGTGGTCATGTACGGGCTCCATCGCGGAGATGGGTCCTGACCTCCCGTCGAGAGATCACCCCTCCAGCGCCGCCGCCACCCGCAGGACCTCTCCGTCGGCCCACGGCCGTCCCACGATCTGCGTCCCCAGCGGTAGGCCGGTCCGACCCGTGCCGAACGGCACGCTCACCGCGGGCCACCCCAGAGCGTTGAACGGATTGGTGAACCGGGTGGACGCCGCCACACCCAGGGCGGGCGCCGTCTCCGGCTGGCAGGGCGTGCTCAGGACGTCCACCCGCGACCACAGGCGGCTCCACCGGGCGCGGAGCTCGGCGCGTACACGCTGTGCCCGCATCATGTCCTCGAACCCGTAGGCGAACGCGCCCACCAGGCGTCCACGGCAGAATCGTCCGTAGTCGTCGTAGCGCTCGCGCAGCGACGGCGCGTGGTAGGAGGCCGCCTCCACCGCCAGGATGAGCGAGGAGGTCCACCACAGCACGCTCATGTCCGACAGGTCGACGTCCACGAGCTCCGCGCCCGACGCCCGGAGGCGCTCGTTGCTCTCGCGCCAGGCCGCCACGGCCTCGCCCGACCCGAGCTCATGCCCCGATCCGTCGGACGACAGGACCCCTACTCGGATGCCCTCCAACGGCGCCGACCCGGCGGGCCACGGGTGGGCGGGGCCTCGATAGTCGCTCCAGGCGCGGGTACGCGTGTCCGCCGGATCCGGCCCGCACAGCGCCTCCAGCACCAGGCTGGCGTCCTCGACGTGCCGGGTCAGCGGTCCCACGTGATCCAGGGACCAGGCCAGCGGGACGCATCCGGCGAGGCTCGCCCGACCGAAGGTCGGCTTGTGTCCCACAACGCCACAAAGGGCCGCCGGGATGCGTATGGACCCACCGGTGTCCGTCCCGAGCGCGGCGTATACGCACTCGGATGCCACCGCGGCCGCGGATCCACTGCTGGATCCGCCGGTGTCGTGCTCCGGGTCCCGAGGGTTCCGGGTCGGTCCGTAGTGCGGGTTGGTGGACCCGGGCCAATAAGCGAACTCGGAGAGACGCGTCTTCCCCACGATGACGGCACCGGCCTCCCGCAGCCTCGTGACCGCCGCGGCGTCCTGGTCTCTCACGGTCCCGGCCCGCACCGTCGAGCCCGCGGTGGTGACCGTACCCTTCATGTCGAAGAGGTCTTTGGCCGCCACCGGGATCCCGTGGAGCGGCCCCCGATAGGTACCCCTCACGATCTCCGCTTCCGCGCGCCGCGCCGCCTCCATGGCCTCCTCGGCCAGCACGACCTGGAAAAGGTTGAGCGCCGGATCCCGTGTCTCGATCCTGGCCAGCGCCCTCTCGGCGAGCTCAACGGGACTCACCTCCTTTCGCCGAACCAGCTCGGCCACGACGGACAGCCGCGACGGCATCCCGTCCTCGAGGGTATCGCCCCGCCCTTTCGACGCCTCCGCCGGCGTCCCCTTCACGCCGCCGCGGGCCACATCCGAAGGCTGTGACTCACCCGAGGCTCCCTCCGCCAGGGTCGGCGACCACCTGCCGAGATAGTCGGGGAGGCCGGGACCCTCGGCGGCGGCCAGGACCTCCCTGGCCGTGGCGACACGGGCCAGGTATCCGTCGGCTTCGAGTCGCTCCAGGTCCTCGTCCGCAGCGGGTATTCCGGCCACCGCCAGGTTCGCCCTCAGGCGATCCATGATCCGCGTCTCGCCGCCCGTTCCTCCGTCTCCTACGGACCCCAACCCAGAACCTCCTTGGGCATGTGCATGGCCACCAGCACATGCGGCACGTCCACCACCTCCGCGATCTTCAGGTCTCCCGCGAGGGAGCACAGCATGTAGGCCTCCTCGGGCGTGAGGCCGTGCTCCGCCACCAGGTAGTCGATCATGTACCCGGTGGCCTTCCGCGCCGCCTCGTCCAGGGTCACCCCGAAGGCGGTCACGGCGTACACGTCCTCGGTCTCGTACTCGGGCTCGGGGGGTGTGCGCCCCCCCTCCAGGACCTCCACGCGATAACGGATCCGCATGCCCGCCTCGATGGCCGTCCCCGACACCTCGCCGTCACCCTGCGCGGCATGGGTATCGCCGATGGAGAAGAGCGCACCCTCCACGCAGACCGGGAAGTAGACGGTGGTGCCCACGCCGATATGGCGGTTGTCCATGTTGCCGCCGTTGGCGCGCGGCGGGATGGTGGTCAGCATGGAGTCGGTGGCCGGCGCCACCGCCATCACCCCGGGGAACGGGTTCAGCGGCACCGAGATCCGGTCGTTGAAGCGCGCGTGGGTCGCCCCCGGCTCGATCGCGAAGGCCTTGTAGTACGGCTCGGTGAACCGGTCCGCGAGATAGCCGAAGCCCGGAACGATGGCCGCCCAGCCCCAGTCGTCCACCTGGATGTCCAGCAGCGTCACCGCCAACACGTCGCCGGGCGACGCCCCCTCGACGTAGACGGGGCCCGTCAGCGGATGGATGGGATCGAAGTCCAGTGTGGCGACATCGGCGTCCGTGGACTCCGGCGAGAACTGTCCGTCCGAAGCCTCCATGGTGGACACCTCCACCACGGCGCCGGACGCCACCCGGGCCACGGGCGGGATGGTGCTGCTGAACCGGGCGTGGGTCTGGTCGGCGGAGAGGACCACGTCGGGCTCGGGAAGCGGCGCGGCCTGCTGGGCGGCCTCGGTCGCTCCCTGGTCACCTTCTCCGGCGGGGGCACAGGCCGTCAGGAGGGCGGCGGCCAGCCAGACGACCCCGCTCCCCACGCTGCTGAAACCGCGCCCCATCAGTCCATCCCCAGACCCAGAGTGGCCATCCCTCCGCCCGCCTTCCACGCGTCGTACCGCATGCGGAGGGTCGCCACGGGGCTCGGGTCCTCGTGGGCGGCGGTGTTCTCGTCGTCCACGTCGATGAAGAGCGTGTAGCTCCCGTCGGAATGGCCTTCCCCCACCATATCCTCGGGCTTGGCGGCGGCGATGTAGGCCACGTGCGCCGTGCGGTGCCTGCAGTCCATCTCGGTCTCCGGCACCGGATCGGTCCGGCACGAGCAGCGCGCGTCACCACCGTTGTAGTCGGCGGCCTCCATGGCGGCCATGACGCGGTCCGTCACGGTGCCCTCGGCGGCGAGGAAGGCGTCCACGGCGGCGGTCACCACGCGATCCGATTCGAGGATGTTCCCCTGCACGGCGAAGTAGATCCCTTCATGCCGGACCTCGCTCTGGACGGCCAGGGCGGCGTACCCGTTCCCGGTGCCGGAGAAGCCCGCCATGCGGCCCTGGAGGTCCACGATCCCGAACTGGCGACGCTGGATGTTCGGATCCTCCTTGAGCATGGCGAGGATGTCGTCCGGATCGGTCCCGGCCTGGAGCTCACGGAAGATGAGCATCTGGTTCTCGCGGGTGGAATCCACCCCGGCCTGAGCCGCGGCCACACCCATGCCGGGCACGATGACGGCCTGGATGCTCTTGAGCCCACCCCGACTCCGAAGCCCCTCGGCGGACACGCAGGTGGCCGAGGCGATGACCACCACCCCGGTGTTGCTGTCCACGGCGATGATGGACCAGGTGGCGGCGGCCGGCGCGGGTGCGACCGTCCCGGCGACAAAGGCGAAGGAAGCCGTGGCGAGGAACGTTCGAAGCGAGCGGGCGAGGCGCATGGCTCGATCCTCCAGCGTGGTTCAGCGTTGGAATGGATGGGAGGCGGACAGTATAGCAAGGTCCACGGCGCTTCGCTCGCGCCCGTGGGAGCGCTGGCACCGTAGTTGACATCCGTCGGATGGGCCGGCTATGAAGTCCGCTTCCGGAGGCTGAGATCCCCCCGAACCGAGTCGCGTCCTGAGCCCCATCCTCCTGGGCATCATCGCCTACGTGCTGGCGCAGCTCGCCATCGGCATGGTGGTCTCCCGCCGCATCCACACGGAGACGGACTACCTGGTGGCCGGCCGCTCCCTGGGGCCCGTGCTGGCCACCTTCACGGTGTTCGCCACCTGGTTCGGCGCCGAGACCTGCATCGCCGCCGCCGGCGCCATCTACGAGTACGGGCTCTCCGGAGGATCCCACGATCCGTTCGGCTACGCCCTCTGCATCATTCTCACCGGGCTGATCTTCGCCGTGCCGCTCTGGAGGCTCCGCCTCACCACCGTGGCCGACCTCTTCCGCCTCCGGTTCGACGCCTCCGTGGAGCGCACCGCCGTGCTCCTCATGGTCCCCACGTCGCTCTTCTGGGCGGCGGCGCAGATCCGCGCCTTCGGGCAGGTGCTCTCCTCGGCCTCGGGCCTCGAGATCGAGATCACCGTGGCCATCGCCGCCACGGTGGTCATCGTGTACACCATCGCCGGCGGGCTTCTGGCCGACGCGTGGACGGATCTGGTCCAGGGCATCGCGCTCATCGTGGGGCTGGGCGCGCTGGGTTGGGCCGTGCTGCGAAGCGAGGGCGCAGGCGTCCTCACCGCCATCGACCCGGCGCGCCTGAACCTCCTGGGCGCCGAGCCCCGTCCCCTGCTGGCCATCGCGGAGGACTGGGCGGTCCCCGTCGTGGGATCCATGGTGGCCGCGGAAGTGGTGGCCCGGATGATCGCGGCGCGGTCGCCGCGCGTGGCCAGGAACGCCACGGTGGTGGCCGGCTTCGCCTACCTGGGCATCGGGCTGATTCCGGTGGCGCTGGGGCTGGTGGGCGCCGTGCTCCTCCCCGACCTGGCCGAGCCCGAGCA
>CAYGKI010000022.1:14594-16644 GCA_964350235.1 uncultured Gemmatimonadaceae bacterium
TCCTCCCGCTCCTGGCCGCCGAGTATCTCCCCACCTTCCTCTACGTGGTGTTCGCCGGCGCGCTGGTGTCCGCCATCCTCTCCACCGTGGACAGCGCGCTTCTGGTGGCGGGCGGCCTGGTGTCGCACAACGTGGTGGTGCAGCTCCGTCCGGGGCTCAGCGAGACGGCCAAGGTGCGTGTGGCACGTGCCGCCGTGGCCGCGTTCGGCGTCCTGGCGTACCTCATGGCGCTGAGGGCCGAGCGTGTCTACGCGCTGGTTGAGGAGGCCTCGTCTTTCGGGAGCGCCGGCATCGTGACGGTGGTGGCCTTCGGGCTGTTCACACGAATCGGAGGCAGGGCGAGCGCGCTGACGGCCCTCCTCGCGGGCGTAGCGGTTTGGATCCTGGGAGCCTATGTCGTCGGGCTGCCGTATCCCTATCTGAGCTCGCTGGCGGCCGCGGTGGTCGGGTACGTCGTGGCCGCCCTGGCCGGATCCCGCCCGGAGCGCACGCTGGAGCCGGCATCGACCTGACGGGTGGGCCGAAGTTGCGCCCTTCGCGCCGACGCCCGAGCATCCATGCATGACGCACGAACGCGAACTCGCGCTGGCCCTCCCCGAGCCGCCCCGACGGCCATGAACCGGGGGCACGTCGTCGCCGTGCGGGGTAGCGTCGTGGACGTCCGCTTCGCCGAGCGCCTCCCGGAGCTGTATCACCTCCTTCGCGCGGGACCGGACGGGGAGGTCTCCATCGAGGTCCTGAGCCAGCGGAGCGACGAGGTGGTGCGGGGCATCGCCCTCACCTCCACCCGGGGCTTGAGGCGCGGATCTCCGGTGACGGACACCGAACGGCCCCTTCACGTGCCCGTGGGGCCTGCGCTCCTGGGGCGCGCGGTGAACGTCTTCGGAGAGCCCATCGACGAACGCGGCCCCATCGACCTCCACGAGAGACGCTCGATCCATCGCCCGGCGGTGCCCCTCTCCGACCTGGGCTCCAGCTCGGAGATCCTCGAGACGGGCATCAAGGTCATCGATCTTCTCTCGCCCATGGAGCGCGGTGGCAAGGTGGGCCTGTTCGGCGGAGCCGGTGTGGGAAAGACCGTGCTCATCATGGAGCTCATCCACAACATGGTGGCCCGCCACCATGGCGTGAGCCTGTTCTGCGGCATCGGAGAGCGTAACCGTGAAGCCGAGGAGCTCTATCGCGAGCTGCAGGAAGCCGATGTCCTCAAGGATACGGTGCTCGTGTTCGGCCAGATGGACGAGCCCCCGGGGGCGCGGTTCCGGGTGGGGCACACCGGGCTGACGGTGGCGGAATACTTCCGCGACCAGGCTGGCCAGGACGTGCTCCTCCTCATCGACAACATCTTCCGCTTCGTCCAGGCCGGTCAGGAGGTCTCGGGCCTCATGGGCCAGCTTCCTTCTCGGCTGGGGTATCAGCCGACCCTCGGCTCCGAGCTCGCGGAGTTGGAGGAGCGGATCGCGAGCACGAGGTCGGCCGCCATCACCTCCGTCCAGGCCGTGTACGTCCCCGCGGACGATTTCACGGATCCGGCCATCACCCACACCTTCACGCATCTTTCGGCCACCGTGGTCCTCTCCCGGGATCGGGCGGCCCAGGGCTTCTACCCGGCCATCGACCCCCTGGGATCGACGTCCAAGATGCTCACCCCACGGATCGTCGGGCCGCGGCATTACCGCATCGCCAGGGAGGTACGGGAGACGTTGGCTCACTACGACGAACTCAAGGACATCATCGCCATGCTGGGCCAGGAGGAGCTGTCCACGGAAGACCAGGCCGTCGTGAACCGAGCCCGCCGTCTGGAGCGCTTCCTCACGCAGCCTTTCGAGGTGACCCGGCGCTTCACCGGAAGCGAGGGGCGGCTGGTTCCACTGGCCGAGACGCTCCGGGGGTGCGAAAGGATCCTGGGTGACGAGCTCATGGATACGCCCGAGCGCGCCCTCTACATGATCGGCGGCCTGGACGACCTGGAGCGTGAAGAGCAGGTGTCGGAGGGCGCCCGAGCATGAGGATCGAGATCCTCCTTCCGTCTCGGATCCTGGTCACGGAC
>CAYGKI010000022.1:16654-17702 GCA_964350235.1 uncultured Gemmatimonadaceae bacterium
GAAGCTTCGTCGGTAGTGGCGGAAGGGCACGAGGGCGCCTTCGGAATCCTGGAGCGTCATATCGACTACGTGAGCCCGCTGGTCCCCGGGATCCTCACCTACCGCAGAAGCGTCGACGATACGGAGCGGATCTTCGCGGTGGACGGAGGCACGCTCGTGAAGGTGGGCCCGGACATCCTGGTCTCCGTGCGAGATGCCGTGGAAGGCGACGATCTCCCCACACTCCGTGAGACGGTGGAGCGACGCTTTCGCAGGATGGACGAGCGGGAGCGGCAGGCCCGATCGGCGCTGGCCACCCTGGAGAGCCGTTTCATCCGCCGATTCATCGAACAGGTACGTGAGCTCCATGGGTGACCCGCGAAGACGCCGCTCCGAAGCCGAGTCCGACGGCTCTCGCAGCAGACCTCCGGACCCACCGGGCGGCCCCGACGAGGGCCGTCGAACCGCCTTCCAGGACGGGTTGGCGCGCAAGGCCTCGCGGAAGCTCCGCGCCAGGGCCGAGGGAGATCGTGGAATCTGGTTCGGCCTGGGCATGATGGGCGTCGTCGGGTGGTCCGTGGCCGTTCCTACCGTGCTGGGGATCGCCATCGGCGTTTGGCTGGATGCCCGCTCGGCCGGGGGCGGTAGGATTTCGTGGACCCTGTCGGGGCTGGTGATCGGCGTGTTCATCGGGTGTCTCAATGCCTGGTTCTGGATCGCCCGCGAGTTGGAGGACGGATCATGACGAGGACCCTTCTGGGCTTCGCGCTCGGGATGACCGTCTCCGCCATGTACTTCGGCGCGTTGTGGCTCACGGTCCGCGGTATTCCCGGAGCCCGTCACCCCGGCACGCTGGTCTTGACCAGCTACGTGGCCCGCCTCACCGCTGTGGGCATGGGCTTCTATGGCGTGCTGCGCATCGGGGGCGCCAGGGCGCTCGTCGCCGCGCTCCTGGGCTTCCTCATCGTGCGCCAGCTCCTCGTGTTCCGGATCGGCCGAGGAACCCGGGGCTCGGACGCGGAAGGTGCCGAATGGAGCTGACACCCGATCAGGTGGTCTACTGGCAGTG
>CAYGKI010000023.1:0-4630 GCA_964350235.1 uncultured Gemmatimonadaceae bacterium
CGGGGCGAGCTCCTCCGCGGTGAGGTCCACGGTGCTCAGCCGTACACGCGTCACCGCGGTGGCCACGGCGTCCGAGCCCCGGGCCAGATCGCCGAAGACTTCCCTGAAATCGGGACGATGCCGCTCATCGAGGAGCGCCTGCGGGGCGGTTCCGGGCAAGGCCGGCACGGGCTTCATGAGACCATCTCCTCGGGACGGGGGGACGTTCCAGCGAGGAGTCATGATGCCGGGGCGTCCGGGAGTTGGGCATGGAGTTTGCGGCCTAGTACGGTGACCCCGGCGACGGGGTCGCGAAGGGCCCGGATTATCCGCATCATATCCGCGCCCAGGGAGACACAGTTTTTACGTAAACGACCGTTTTCGGAAGGAGCGTGATCCGACGGCCGCGAGATGCCGTATTTCCTTTACCTACATGATTCTTGACTTCCCGAGGACCCCGGAGTATTTGTTCCTCGTCCCCAATAAACATCTGAAGTATCCAGTCTGCCTTTCCCCCCGCCACCCGCCCCGACCCCCAGCTGACTCGGCGTGGGTGATTTTGGAGTCTCCTTGAGCGTTCGTCCCGAAGAGCGAGGCCGATGGAGCATCCAGGATGCCGAGCGTCTGCTCATGTCGTTGAACGGCGTCCTATCCGCACGCGTGGTCGCCAGACCCGGCGGAGACATCGACGAGATCCATCTGCTCACCACGGACACCATCAAGCCCAAGCAGACCGTCCGGAACGTGGAGTCGGCGCTCCTGTCCTACTTCGATCTCTCGGTGGACCACCGGAAGATCTCCGTGGCACAGACGGACCGCCGTCCTCCCACCGTGGAGGCCCCGGCAGCCGACGACGCTCTCCAGATCCTGAAGGCACCGGAGCCCCGCCCCACCGAGGGTCGGCTCCTGTTCGTCAGCCACCGCATCGAATCCGAGCGGTCGGGGCACATCCGGCACCGGGTCGACGTGGAGTGGGGCGAGGATCGCTTCACCGGAGAGGCCGTGGGGGCCGATGTCCCCAAGGCCAAGCTCGAGGCCGTGAGCGCCGCGACCCTCCAGGCTCTGGAGCTCGCCGCGCAGGCCCGGATCGAGGACCCACGACGCCACGTCACGTTGGCTCTGGACGGAGCCAAGCTCGTCGAGGCGTTCGACCACACGTACGTCCTGGTGGCGGTCCACGCCATCAGCGGACGGCACATCCAGACGTTGTCCGGGGCGACGCCGGTGACCGGCTCACCCGATCGCGCCGCCATCATGGCCACGCTACAGGCCACGGACCGCTGGGTCCGTGGACAGCTATAGAACGGGGCCCGAGCTGCCCCTGCTCGTGACTACTACCACGGAGAAAAGAGAACCCCCTCGGTCCGCCTAAGAGCGAAGGCGAGCGGTAGAGCGAAGCGCATGCGGTACTCCACAGCGGTTACTTCGGAGGCCGACACCACCATAAAGGAGGTGAGCGCAAATGTTCGTGTCTCTACTGATGGGCGCCATAGACGCAGTATTCGCGGTCTTTGACCGCGGCCTGGTTACCTGGTAGGCGACCCGGGGGGGTTCGGACTCCTTTGGCAATGCAAGAGCGACAGGTTCGCATCTATGTCGGTGTGGTTTGGGTCTTAGCCCTAGCTTCCCTGCTGGGCACCGATTGGCATGCGATAACCGACCTTCCTGGGACGAGTCTTCTCGGCCTTGCAACCCTGATTCTGATCGGACTGATGTCCGAGTCAGTGGCTATTGCGCTGAGCGTTGGAGGGTCCGAGGGCCGCTCGTCCATCACCTTCCTGCCGCTGCTGGCCGCGGTTCAACTCTTTGGACCGGAAGCTGGCATCCTGCTGATCCTGATTACGCTGTGCTTTGCCGAGTTCGTAATACGGAGAAAAGGGTGGTTCAAGGCGACGTTCAACGTTGCTCAGGCGGTGTTCGCGGCGACCATCGCGGGGTGGGGCTTCGCTCTACTCGGTGGCACTGCACTTAGGGGCCTGCAGTGGGCGGACACCCAAAATGTGACAAGCCAGCTCTGGCCCTTCGTGACGTTTGGCCTCCTGTTCCTGGCCATCAATCACGCGGCTGTTGCGCTGGCAATCGCTTTCAGCCAAGGACTGGCCTTCAGGAGGGTTTGGGAACTAGTCCTCCGCAACTCGGGGGGTAGCGTCAATGACATTCTTATCAGCCCCATCGCCCTCGCTGTCGCCTTCCTCTACGTCCAGTTTGGGATCGTTGGGATCTTGGTTGTCCTGCTCCCCATGCTCTTTATCCGGTACTCGTACCTAACTACCGCGAAGCTCCGGGACGCAAACGAGGACCTACTGACTGCGTTGGTCAAGGCTATCGAAACCCGCGATCCGTACACGTCGGGACACTCACAGCGCGTCTCATTGTTGGCTCGACATATCGCTGATGAGATCGGCCTCCCGCAGAAGGTCGCCGAGCAAGTGCAGACGGCGGCTCTATTGCACGACATCGGGAAGATCGAGGCTTCGTACTCTGAGATTCTTGCCAAGCCCGACTCCTTGACTCCTGAGGAGCGCGCCGTGATCCAGTCTCACGTAACTCGAGGTGAGCAACTGCTCCGGGACCTATCTTCGGTACCGGAAAGCGTGGTCCTGGCTGTGCGCCATCACCATGAACGGGAGGACGGGCGCGGTTACCCCGACGGTTTGGTGGGTTCCGAGATTCCGATTGGAGCGAAGATCATCATCGTCTGTGACGCGGTCGATGCGATGCTCTCCGATCGGCCCTATCGCCGAGCTCTTCCCCTCGGAATTGTCCGGGAGCAGCTACACGAACATGCTGGCCGGCAGTTCGACGAGAAGATCGTCGAGGCGTTGGAGGGCACAACTGTGTTGGATGAATATGCGGAGATGATGCGCGCGCATCGGACGGATGGGGACATCAACCTCGGAAGTAGGTCCACGCCAAGGACCGTCGGATTGGCCGCGCCACTGGCGCACAATCGTCCGACATGGCCGGCTCGTGCCCGAAATTAGCGCTACGCCTTACCCAACCGCCTGAGGAGGTTCGTGAACTGCTGCCCTCGGTCCTTCAACCCGAGGCCGTTCGACACTTCAAGCCCCTTGGCCGCCAGTTCTGCGGCTCGCTCTCGGCTCAACCGCATTTCGACCTCCGCCCGAAAGAGCGTAAGCTTGAGCCACGCCAAGACCAGTCGACCCTCAATGGCCTGGGACACATTCTTCAAGAGCCCCGTCGCTCTCCGCAGGTCCCCGCGATAGCCGTGCATCCGGCACCGGAACGTCGTCACTAGGGTGGGGTCGAAGTACCACCATTCAGGATCATCGGGGAGAGAACTCTCCATATCCTTGGCATCGGCAAGGTCGCCCAGTCCGAAGGCCGAAAGCCCCAGGCCCGCCATTACCATGCTTTCCGAGTACTCAGGTGTCTTGGGTCCGATGAACCCTTGGGCGAGCAGGAAGCATCTCTTTGCACGCTCGTAGTCCCCGGTCGCCAGTGCGAGTTCACCGCCGTTTATGGCCTGGTTGAACCGATTCATGTCGAGCTCGGCACTTCCCAGCATGGCTGTTGATCGCTCCATCGCGACTTCAGCGGCCTCTAGATTGCCAGAGTCGAGGTGCGCCACGGCGATATTGCTCTCGAGGCTGAAGCGCCGCAGTAGATCACCGCTCGTCTTGGCGAGGAGGCGAGCCTCCTCGACTAACCGAGCGGACTCACGGCCGTAGAACCTGCCTGTGTACTGCAAGACGAGTAGGAGTCGCAAGAGGACACGGAGCCGATGTTCGCCTAGTCGGTCACACTCGCGGACGGCCTCTCTGCCATGCCACAGGGCCGACGCAGGGTTGTCGCCGAACAGTATCTGCACAGCTAAACCCGAATGAGCCAATGCGCGAGCGGGCTTGGTGCCACAACGAGCTACGTTACGCATCGAATCGAACAGTGGGGGAATTGCTTTGAGGTCCCCCAACGTGTGGGACAGGTGCAACTCCGCATCAAGGGCTAGTGCGACTGCCTCCCAGTCCGTCAGTCGCAGAGCCTCCTGTTTGATGACGGCGAGGCGGTCCAGGAGTTCCTCGGCAGGGGCTGCGTTCGTTTCAGCTAGGCCCTCGATGCGACGAATGTCTGTGCGGAGCGCACGGCCGAATTCACCGGCTCGGCGCAAACGGGTCGCTGCCAGCTCAAGTACAGGGTTGGCGCGCTCGATTGACCGACCCAAGTGCAAGGCATGTGCGAGCTCGGCCGTGGCTTGGGCCTTCCGGGTCGCATCGGGCTCATGTCGCAGGACGAGCTCAAAGAAGTAGGCCGCCTCAGCGACAGCTCCACTGGAGACAGCCCGACTGGCCGCTGCCCATCCGTGAGCTAGCGCCAACTCCGCCTCGCAGGCCCTGTCGTAGTGGACAGCCAGTTCACCCTCGTCCACGGCATCGTCGTTGGAGGATAGGTGGTCCGCCACGGAGCGGTGAAGGACAGCTCGTCGGGCATCACTCAACTGCTGATAGATCGCTCTACGGATCAGTTCGTGCGAAATGGTTAAGTGATCTCCCGATAGGGCGACAAGCCGTGATGCATTCAGCTCCTCTGCCCAGTCAGCGCACTCTGCGAGAGGAAGGCCCGTGAGGTCCGCCACTTCAATAAGGCGCATTGGGCGGCCCTTGACCGCCAGAAGTCCGGCGACCCGGAGCGA
>CAYGKI010000023.1:4640-17690 GCA_964350235.1 uncultured Gemmatimonadaceae bacterium
TGTCCACGTGATGGATCTCGCCGGTCACCGAGCGCGACATGGGCGACAGGAGATCCAACCTTCTGCGGAATATCTGCTGAAGCGATACTGGCACGACTAGCTGATCTGGAGTGCCGTCTGGTATGTGAAGGCGCCCCGCTCTGTACTCGCGGCATAACTCGGTCACATATAGGGGATGACCGCCGCCCAACTCGCCGATATGATTTCGAATGTGAGGGTCGACGCTAGGTCCCAACACTACGTCGACCAACCTACCAGTGTCTTCAGCGGACAACTCGCGGAGTTGTACGCTGACCACGGGTAGGTCTTGATGGCCCTCCAGGTAGGTGATGACCGGGTCCGAAGAATCGACACAATCGGGCCGCACGGTGGCTACGACGCTGAGGTTTCCGCTGGTCCAACGTCGCTGAATGAACTGGAGCGATGTGATCGTCGTAGCATCGGCCCAGTGGAGATCGTCGAGAAGGAGGACGGTCGGACCCTCGGCAGCTATGCGCTCAAGAAGTAGGAAGAGCGCGTCCATGAGCCTCCGAGAGACTCTCGTCTCTTGAATAGGAGGGGCCTTCGCTAGGGGCTCAGGGTCAATCACAGGTAGGAGTGAACCGATGACTGCCCTCCAAGGGGGCCCAAGTGCTCGGAGATGCCGGGCCAGGTCGACTTCGGCCAAGGCGTCCGCCAGAGGGTTCAGGGGAATCCTCTGCTCGGCCTCGACTGAGCGCGCGGAAAGGCAACGAAACCCGGCAAGAACCGCTTCCTTCTCCACCTGCTCCAAAACCCTCGTCTTGCCGATCCCCCCTTCCCCGGAGATCAAGATGAAACGAAGCGCCCCTGATGTGGCACCGCGGAGCGCGGAGACCGTAGTGGCGATCTCCCGCTCTCGCCCCACGACCGGTGCCCGGGCCTCCCCTGTTTCCCGAGAGCGCTCTCGGCTTGAGCGCAGTCTGGAAACCCTCCGTATCAGGCCTTGCAGCTCCTCAAGACGCTCGTGATCACATTCCTTGGCTACCAAGTCCCTGAGGACCGCTTCGGCCGACGCTACACTTCCCGTCCGAACGCGAGCTTCGATGAGCTTCGCCGCGACGGACGGGTCACTGGGAAAATGAATGTAAAGGGCTTCAGCCGCGTCCCGTGCTTCTCCCCAAAGCCCCGCTTCCGACGCCTGGTCCCATCGCATCGCCGCGGACTGTCTGACTCTCTCGACTAGGCGCGTCTCCTTGGCCATTCGCCAGTCTTCGAATTCACGACCGGGTGCGACCGGTAGCCTCTTCGCCAGTCCCTTGGCGACTAGGCCTGCAGCCTCTGCAAGCGGCCCCCGATGGAGTAGTTCCTCCAATAGGTCGAGGTCGGATTGGACAGCTGAGGGGCCGGGCTCAAGGCGGTCGCCCCTACGACCAATGACTCCCCTTCCTAGCCGCTCGCTTGTCCGATGTAGGAGCTGACGGATGCGTTCCCTCGAACGACCCGTGTCGTCTTGACCCCACAAGAACCGTCCGATCTGAGACCTAGATATCCCGGCTGATCCGTGGCCAAACACTAGCGTCAGCAGCAACTGCTGCAACGGCGTTGTATCGACGGGGGACCCTCCAATCGAAACTGTTGGGCCGCCGAAAAGGGAGATCTTGACCAATCCCGCCTCCTTGGTGGTCAATTCAGGAAGCTGCTTGCTCATCTCGCCACATCTCAAGTCCGTATGGAACAGGCAGGCCGGCTTGGTGGCGGGCTCAGTCAGTGACTTGGACGCCCTGCCGCATTCTCTTGCTGGTGAGCATCGAGATGGGTGGGCACGCCAGTTGGTCCCGAGAATCCCGAATGCTCCGAGAGGTTGCTGGGCCAAAGGACCCACTCTCCGCCTCGCGGCGGAGCCAGGCCTCTACGACCCATTCCCAACCCAGTCGTTCGCGGACTTGCGAAGGGCGCACGCCAAAGAGGCGGCTCATTTGGTTGCTGACCGAGAACCCATCTGGATAGCCCATTCCACACGCCACTGCGAAGACACTGTCGCCTGTGTTCTGCAATCGTATGGTCACCCGGATGAGACGCGCCATCTGGAGCCAGTGGGATGGTACCGGTAGCCCTTGGGTCGTGAAGCGTCGACCCAAGGCTCGGCGCGACATATACATACTGCGGGCTAGCGCACTCACGGAGCGCAGATCGGCCGCCAGCTCGATGACCCGGCGAACCAGCCTAGTCGTTGACTGGTCCATCGCGATGCCGCGCCAAGCTAGATACTCCGTGAGCTCCGATGAAAGATCCGCTGGGGGCCTCCGAAGCAGGTGTGCAAGGTCTTGGGGCTGTGGGCGTGGAACATGTGGCAGGATTGCATGAGGCCTCAGTTGCTGGACTGTGTGCGCGAGACCGCTGTTCTCAAGTATTCGTGTTGCCGGAGGCAACACCACCAGGAGCGAGAGCCCTCCGGGGCGATTCACAAGAAGGTCGAATGCGGACGTCGGGTGGCCTGAGCCAAGAGAGCACAGGATGGCAGTACCGGGTTCACAAGCAGCCGCCTTCAGGCTCAGTCTTCCTCCTCGCAACGGGTCAAGCCGATCATACGGGTGAGCGAGGAGGTGGAGCGAGGTCGTTGTGGCATCTTGAGACATGCTGACCTTTCGGGGCTGAGGACTGGGGGACTCGCGGACTAGGCAATCCTCGCGATTGGCCGTGACGTCACCGTTACGGCCGCTCGAACAAGAACAAAAAACAGCCCCTCCCCCGTCACCGGGGGAGGGGCTGTCATATCCCACCGAGGAAGCCTTCTCGGCCCCCGCCCTACTCAACCGCTAGCGGTCGTCAGCTTCCCGAAAGCGCGAACGGAACGGTACCGAAGATCACCACCCCTTCGCCGCCCTCGATCTCGATGCGGGCGCCTACCATGGGCCGGAACGTGCCGACGTCGAACTTGATGCCGCCGCCCAGGTTCAGGCCCAGCTCGGTGTTGCTGTTGCCACCGCCCCCGGGTCCCACCCCTGCGTCGTAGGAGATGCTGGCGATGTTGAGGCCGGCCAGCGCAAACGGAACCACGGTGCTGCCCTCGAGGACGAAGTCGTAGAGCAGGCTGCCGTTCAGCTCGAAGTAGTCGAGGCCGGTGAGGTCCGGGAAGAACCACGCGAAGTCCGCCATGAAATCCACGCGCGGGTCGATGCCGTCCGCGGACACGGTAAGCGCGGCGCCGATGCCGAAGTCGAAGTCGTCGTGATAGGCGAGCTGCGGGCCTAGGGTCGCGCCCTGGGCTTGGACAGCCGCGGGAACGGCCAGAAGCGCCGCCGCGACGGCGAGCGCACGAAGAGTCTTGTTCATCAGGGTACCTCTCCTTCTCGAAGGGAAGTGCCAATCAGTATTGATCATACTTACGAGAACCCGGGAGCGGGAGCTTCATCTGCACCGCCAGGCCCGCTGGAACGCGGGCTTGTCCCGGGTGTCTCGTTCCTGTAGATCGCTAAGTAGATGCATGGCGCATGCCGCGCCGTTGTTTCCCGGGATCCGGAGGCCGTCCATGACCGAGCACGCCGTGCGCTCGAGGGAGCGTGCGAAGGCCGCCGTGGTGGCCGGCTGCCGCACGCCCTTCGCCCGGTCCGGCACGGTGTTTCGCGACCTCTCGGCCATCGATCTGGGCAAGCTGGCGGTGCGCGACGCCGTCGCCCGCGCGGACATCCGGGCGTCCGACGTGGAGCACCTGATCTACGGGACGGTGGTCCACGACGTGCGGGCACCCAACATCGCCCGGGAGGTGGCGCTGGGTACGCTGCCGGTGACCGTCCCGGCCGTGACGGTCTCCCGTGCGTGCACCTCGGCCAACCAGGCCATCGCCGACGCGGCGGCGCTCATCGAGCTGGGCCAGGCCCAGGTGGTGGTGGCGGGCGGCGCCGAGTCGCTCTCCCACGTGCCCATCCTGGCCGGGGACCGTCTGGCCAAGGCCCTGGTCTCTGCGTCCAAGGCCAGATCCATGGGCGACCGCCTGGGCGCTTTCAAAGGACTCCGGCCCAAGGACCTGGCGCCCGTCTCCCCGGCCATCGCGGAGCCCACCACCGGCGAGACCATGGGCGAAGCTGCCGAGCGCATGGCCAAGCAGAACGGCATCACCCGGGAGGCGCAGGACGAGTGGGCCCTCCGCTCGCACAAGCTGGCCCTCCGAGGCACGGAGGACGGCCGCCTCACCGAGGAGATCGTGCCGGTCTACGTCCCGCCGGGCTACGACGAGGTCGTGGGGCGCGACAACGGGATCCGCAGCGATACGTCCATGTCAGCCCTCGGCGGCCTCCGGCCGGTGTTCGACCGGAAGTACGGCTCGGTCACCGCCGGCAACGCCTCGCCCCTCACCGACGGCGCCTCGGCGCTGATCCTCATGGACGGGGAGCGCGCGAAGGCCGAGGGCCGCACGCCCCTGGGCTGGATCCGGAGTTGGGCCTGGACCGCATTGGATCCCGGGGAGCAGCTCCTCCAGGGTCCGGCCTACGCGGCGCCCATCGCCCTGGACCGGGCGGGCCTCACCATGAAGGACATCGGCGTCATGGAGATGCACGAGGCCTTCGCCAGCCAGGTCCTCTCCAACCTCCAGGCGCTGGACTCGAAGGCCTGGGCGGAGAAGGAGCTCGGGCGGAGCGAAGCCACCGGCCACCCGGGCCTGGACAGCATCAACGTCATGGGCGGATCCATCGCCGTGGGGCACCCCTTCGGGGCCACCGGAGGCCGCGTGACCCTCACCCTCCTCAACGAGATGGCCCGGCGGGACGTGGAGTTCGGGCTGCTCACCGTGTGCGCCGCGGGCGGGATGGCGTGCGCCATGGTGCTGGAGCGGCGCTAGGGCTCGGACGGGAGCGCTGACAGGGTAGCGGGAGTCGGAGGTGATGCGGGACTGCGGCCGTTCGGCGCTTGCGCGGACCGGCGTTGTCGCGTTGCGAGCGCCGAGCGCCAGGGGCATGCTCGGATCCATCGATCACGCCGTGTCTGACCGCGGCGGATCAGCAGAATCACATTTGGAGTGCCCTACGGGCGGTCGCGGAGCAGCAGGCTCAGAAGAGGGCCGTAGTCTTGGCCGTCTGCAGCTCGCAGCGCTGCAATGTAGGATGTGCGGGCCTCCCCGTCGGAGTCCAGTTCGCGGTTTCGCCATTCAAAGACTGGCCGGCCCTGCTGGCGTAGAAGCATGTCGCACCAAAGGCGAGCGTGCCTACCATTGCCGTTGGGAAACGGATGGATTTTCACGAGGCGATGGTGTAGCCGCGCAGCGGCTTCGTCGAGAGGGTAGGTAGCATTCGTCAGCCAGTGACGCCCGTCATCAACCAGGTTCTTGATCTCGGTCGAGATGGTGGCCCAGTACACGCCGAGTGTCTTGTCAGAAGTACGATACCGGCCGGCCCACGCCCAGGTCTCGTCGAACATCCGCCGATGCAGTTCTCGTATCGTGGGCTCCGACAGAGCTCGAGCTCGTGCCCTGCGTACCCATTTGGCTGCCTCAAGGATATTCGTCTGCTCCCAGACATTGAGCTCTGACCGGGTTCGAATGTGTGCAGGGAGCAGTGCCTCTGCTTCGTCGGGATCGACCGGCGTCGCACCATCCGGTTCGTCTTCAAACATCCCAGAAGTCTTGGCCACGCTCGCGCAGCAGCTGTTCGGCTAGATCTCTCACTTGGCGCTCAGTCGCGGAGCTTTCGATACCCTGAGCTTCCAGTTCCATCGAGTCCGCGACCCCTCCTACGATCGTCGCGGCCTTGTGCTCGGCTTGAGCCCTGAGTGTCTGGGCCAACGAAGCTCGTGGAACCAGCGCGTAGACAAGGTCGCACTCCAGAGCGTCTGCTAGGCCTCGAAGGGTGTCGAATTGGACGGTTCCCTTCGCCTCTCCGGCCTCGGCGCTGGTAACGCTCGTCCGTGAGAGCCCTGTGCGACGGGCCATCTGCCGGATCGAGATTCCCAGAGCCTCGCGGATCGTCTTCGCCCAGCCGATGGCTGGTGGAGGGGAATGGCGGAGCGGTGCGAACTGCTTCAGAGCCTGGTCCAACTGCTCGATCCGGAGGTCATCGAGATTCCCCATCGCGCTTGTCCTGGCACAGTAGTCATATCACCGACCTATCGTCCTAGTGTGATAGGTCGTCAGGGCGCCGATCGTCCTAATTAACTAGGACGATACGATATTACACGTCCTAATACAATAGGACGTACGATCTGTGATTCTCAAATGCGAGCCGATCTTTCCTTCCGACCATCACCGACCCTCGTCCCAAGAGACCGCAGGCGGAGGAAGGGTTGCCAGCCCCGGGCACTCCAAAAAGGAATTGCTGCTGACACGGAAGAGCGGATAGGCGTGCTGCGCTGGCGATCGGGAGGGCCATGCATCAGAATTCCAATCCGCCAGATACCCGTGCGCAAAGAGAGGAGCCGTGCAGCGAACACGAGGGCGAGTCGTGATGGAGATGGCTTCCATTGTGGTAGCCATTGTTCTCGGCTTCGCACTCAGCACCTGGGACCAGGCCCGACGCGACCGGGATCGTGGTCGTGCCGCCTTGGAGCGGATCGTTCTGGAGATGCAACGAAATGCCGCTGAGGTGGCTGATGCGGCGCCCTACCATCTTCGAATCGCGACCGCCATGGACTCGCTGATCACGTCCAATGGCGATGGCCCGTTCGATATGGGGGCCGTGCCTGGTTGGCGCGGGATCCGGCCTCCCACGCTACGTAAGGCTTCATACGAGGTCGCCGTGAGCACGGGGGCGTTGGAGCACGTGGACTTCGTGACGGTCGACCGAATTGCGTCCGAGTACGAGCTGCTGGACGACCTGTCCAGCGTGGTGGACAACGGGATGGCGGCGTTTCTCAACGGCACTCTGACCGACCTGAGCGAGTTCCTCCGTCTGATGTCCTTGTTGGCCGAGCAGTCCACGTATGTCTCGGCTTCGCTGAAGGAGGCGCTGGACGACCTCGCAGGGGCGGGCACCTGACAGGATGGGACAAGGACAGGTCGTATTGGTCTTCGGTCCGACGGGGACAGCTGGGTCGGGAGCGGTTCAGGCCTGCCTCATGCATCCGGGTGTCTCCACCGTCCGGGCGGTGACGCGGCGGCCGCTGAGCGTATCCCACGAGAAGCTCCAGGAAGTCCACTGCTCGGACTTCGCGGATCTCACCGGCATCCAGCATCATCTCGAGGGCGTGGACTGCTGCCTCTTCTGCCTCGGCACTTCGGTACGGAACGTCACGGGTGAGCGTGAATACCGCGAGATCCATGTGACCTATGCCTGCGCCGCGGCCCAGGCGTTGCGCTCCGTGAGCTCCCGCGCCGCCTTCATCTACCTCTCGGGGGGTGGGGCCAAGAGGGATTCCCGGATGATGTGGGCAAGGGTCAAGGCGGAAGCGGAAGACAGGTTGTCTCGCCTCGACCTTGCCCGGCATGCCAACGTCCGCCCAGGCGCGATACTCCCTGTGCGGCCGACGGGCGCGAACCGCTGGCTCATGCGCCCGCTTCTCCGGCTGGCTCCGGCGCTCGGGATCCGGTCGGTCGAGCTCGGGCAGGCGATGCTGGTACTGGGCCTCGACAGGGCGTGGCATGGCAGCCGGACGCTGGAGAACAGCGACCTCAGAGTCCTGGCCCGGTCGGGTCCCGGCTGATCCCGGGGCACCTACCGCTGCGAGGCCGGGGTCTACCCCTACGTGCCTCGGCGGCGTGCCCGGCAGGACGCGCTTCGGGCGGAAGACTTCGTGGCCACTGATCTCCATAGGACAGGACCAATCTCCGGATGAAAGCGATCGTCCAAGACAGCTACGGGTCCGCAGACGTCCTGACACTCCGTGAGCTCGACGAGCCCGTGCCGGCGGACCACGAGGTGCTCGTCCGCGTCCACGCCGCTGGTGTGGATCGGGGTGTGTGGCACGTGATGACGGGAGAGCCATACCTGATTCGCCTTGGGTACGGCTTTCGGAAGCCCAAGTCACCGGTACCGGGGATGGACCTCGCAGGTCGGGTCGAGGCAGTCGGAAGCGGCGTCACTCGCCTCAAGCCGGGTGACGAGGTGTTCGGCGTCTGCAACGGAGCCTTCGCCGAGCTCGCCTGTGCTCGCGAGAACAAGCTCGAACGGAAGCCCGTCAATCTGAGCCTGGAGCATGCGGCTGCGGTCCCGGTCTCCGCGCTGGCGGCCCTCCAGGCCGTGCGAGACGAGGGAGGCCTTCAGCCGGGACAGGAGGTCCTGATTATCGGAGCGTCAGGGGGCGTGGGGACCTACGCCGTCCAGATCGCCAAGGCTTTCGGCGGACAGGTCACGGGCGTGTGTAGCACGTCGAAGACGGACATGGTCCGGTCCATCGGCGCCGACCACGTCATCGACTACACGCGCGAGGACTTTGCCGACGGACGACGACGCTATGACCTCATCCTGGACATCGGCGGCAATCGCTCGCTGTCTCACCTTCGACGCGCCCTCACCGCCACCGGGACGCTCGTGATCGTAGGGGGCGAGGAAGGTGGGCGGTGGCTTGGAGGCCTGGACCGCAGCTTGCGTGCGGTCGTGCTCTCGAAGTTCGTCCGCCAGACCCTCCGTGCGCAGTTCCCGGCGGATCGCGACGGAGACCTCCTGGTGCTGAAGAACCTCATCGAAGACGGCAGGATCACCCCGGTCATCGACAAGGTGTTCCCGTTGAGTGAAGCCCCGGATGCCATCCGGTACATGGAGGCCGGCCGCGCCCGAGGGAAGATCTTGATCACTGTATAGCGTCCTATCCGCCATACAGCCGACCTGCATCCGAAGACGAGCCATGACTCTCGTGATCCACCCGGACACCCCCGCCCCACACGCCATCCGCGAGGCGGTGGCCCGTCTCAACCCGCAGACAAGGGCGCGTTGGGGCACGCTGAACGCGACGGGCATGCTCGAGCACGTCGCGCGATTCCACGAGATCTATCTCGGACGGAGGTCGGCGCCCTGGCCGGTGCGTGTCCTCGCCCGCCTCATCGGCCGTCGCATGATCGGGACGTTTCTCGCGACTTCCCCCTTCGAGATGCAGCGCGGCATGCGGACGCTCCCGGGGATTCGCATCGACGCGAGTGAGGTGAAGGCCGAGTCCTTCGAGACCGAGCGGGCACGCATGCTCGGGACCTTCGACGAGATCCACCTCCTCGTGGGCGAGGTCGTGCATCCGCTCTACGGGAAGATGGAGGCCGACGTGGTGAAGGCGCTCGCCCGACATCACGCTGCTCACCACCTCTCACAGTTCGGCGTCCTGGAGTCGGGTGATCCCGAGAGCCCATCCCGCCTCCGCCCGCCCGTCGAATAGTCGCGGCAGGCATGGAGTGCCGGGGCGAAGTCACCGGGGTGCGACCCTCCTGACCCTCATCGGGATACGCTGACCGTCACCCGAGAACCTCAGCTTCCCCATCCATATCCATGGGGCTCACGCTCCATCCGTGGGGCTCACTCCAAGGGCAGGTAGATCTCGGTGCGCAGGGCCTCGGACCCTACCTCCGCTGGATCGTCCACGTAGATCTCCCAGCCGGCCCCCGGTTGACGCCCCAGCGCCTTCGCGTGGCTGAAGACGCGGCCCCACGACTGTCCCATCGTGTCGTAGCCACCGCGGTGCACGAGCTTCAACACGTCACCCCCGGACGACACGCCCGGAGTGACCTCACCGTCGCCTTCGACCTCACGCTCGACGAAGCAACCCGCGTGTGTGTCCGCGATGCCCGACTCCATGTCCATGGCACACCACATCGACATGGGCGCCGAGGCGGGTTGGACGCCGTTCTCCCGCATCCACTGCATGACTTTGGGGAACACCTCCGAGAAGAAGGCCGGCAGCTCGGAAGTGTGAACCTTGCGACGAATCCCCACGAAGTGTCGAGGTGATTGCTCCGTGAACTCGACCTCTGACATTTACGCCCCTCCGGCGTTCGGGTCTGGTATGAGGCGAGGACGACCGCGAGCGCAGCACGCGTCGCGTCGTGGCACCTCCAGGACTACGTGGCCGCTGTCAGGGTAGCCTGTGGGCGGCGCTGGGGGAACGCGGACTTGACCGGGGGTCCGGCCCCATATATAGATGGTCTACATAAAGACCTTCTACATGAATGAACGGACATGACCCCGCCGAACCTGTCGAAGCAAGTCAACGAGCTCCTGATCCTGGCCACGCTCCGGTCGGGGCGGGCCCACGGCTACGAGATCGCGTTGGCGGTGGAACAGGACAGCGGAGGAACGTTCTCGTTCCAGCACGGCACGCTGTATCCCATCCTTCATCGGCTGGAGAAGGATGGCTTCATCCAGGGCGATTGGGACAGGAGTGAGGGGCGGCGGCGAAAGGTCTACAGCCTCACGGCTCGAGGTCGCGAGCACCTAAAAGGCGAGACGCGGGAGCTGAAGGGGTTCCTCGTCGATCTCATGCGGGTGTTGGAGGGACCGGCGAATGCGCTCGGATGAGGTCCTCCTTCAGGATCTGAACGCCCGGCTGGACCTTCCGGCCAGGGCCCGCGTCCAGGTGCTACGCGAAGTCCGGGACGACCTCGAGGCCATGGTGGACCTTCTGGTGCAACAGGGGGTGAGCCGGCAGACGGCGGAGCAGCGCGCGCTCGTCCTCCTTCGTCCTGGTGACAAGGCCATCGAGGAGTTGGCCGCAGTCCACCTGTCACTCTTCGGGCAGCTGGCCGTACGGCTCGGACATGCGGCGGCGAACAACATCGAGCGCGCCGCTGTCCTCACCATGGCCAGCCTGGCCGCAGCGGCACCCCTTCCGGCTCTGATTCTAGGAGGGCCGCAGCCCTCGTGGGCAACGATACCTCTCCTGATTCTCGCGGGCGTGATGGCCGCCGTGCTGACCCACGAGACGTTGCGCTGGTGGGCACGGAGAGAGCGGGACGTTCGAGCGTTGGCCCATGCCGCCGGTGTCCAGGCCGCGGCCGTGGGGCTGACCTTGGCTTGGGGTGGCCTTGTAGCGGTCATGGAGGCGTATGTCGCAGCCGGGACATGGGAGACGATCCCGCCTTCGCCCCAGATGCTGGCCGCGTGGGCCTCGCGGCTGACGACCCTCCTCGCCCTGTCCCTGGGCGTAGCCATGCTGGGGGTCTTCGGATCTCTGGCTTTGATGCAGGCGCTTTGGCAGGCGCGAAATCTGGAGACGGAGCTCACCGAGCTCCTCCACTCCTCACACTTCAACCGATGACGGGAGACACAGCCATGGGGAACTTCTTCGCAGAAATGGGAGTGATGCGGTGGCCTCTGCTCGTGGCCATGGTGTTCATGTTCGTTCAGATCGCCCGGGCGGCCTGGCAGATCCTGGGGGGGAAGGGAAGCGACGCGATGACGCTCCACGCCGTGCTGGTGTGGGGAGCGTTGTGCGCGCTTCTGGGCGTGCTCGGCACCGTCGTCGGGATGTCCTTCGCCGCCGGGGCCATCGAAGCGGCGGCGACCTCTTCGCCCGCGCTCATCTGGGGCGGGATGCGTGTCGCCCTAACCACGACGGTATTCGGCTTCATCCTCCTCACCTTGGCCATCCTCGCGTGGCTGGGCCTGTATCTGCTGCGGGGACGCCAGCTCCGGCAGGGTTAGGCGCCCGAGCGGGTCATGCAGCATCCCAATCTGCAACAGGCCTTGAACGCGTGAAGCCGGAGCTCGGCGTGGATGACCCTCTGCGGGGCTACCTCGACGGGGTCCGTGGGATCCTGACCGACGCTCCGGGATACGTCGCGACGGTCGTCGTCGGCTCTCTCGCCTCGAACGACTTCAGTCTGGACCACAGCGACATCGATCTCATCCCACTGTATGAGGCTCCGCTGAAGCGCGACGCCAAGACCGGGATCACGTCGAGACTCAGGCACCGGGTCCTGCCCTGTCCGGCGCACGGGTTGGACCTGGTCGCGTACACCATGCGCGAGGTGCGAGAACCGTCGCGAACCCCAGAGCTCGAGTTCGCCCTCTCGTCAGGTCCCGACTGGGAGGATCACGTCTCTCTCGGGGAGCGCTATCCCGGTGGCCTGATCGACCTCGCCGCCGCGCGTCAGTTCGGCTCGACCCTGGAGGGGATCGCGGTGTCGACCTTGATTGGCCGAGTGGACTCGGCCTGGCTTGCCGACGAGCTCGGTGGGTCGCTCCGGTGGCACCTCGACAAGATCCACGACCCGTTCCACGACCCCCTCGGCTCGAATGCCGTGCTCAATGCGTGTCGAGCGCTTCACCACCTTCGCAGTGGATCGCTTGTCTCCAAGGCGCAGGGCGGTGCCGAGTTCCTGGACGGCGTCCACGGCCACCTCGTGGAGCGTGCGCTCCAGGCTCGAAGGTCGACGAGTGCAGGACCCCTGCCCAAGGAGGAGGTTCTGGCATTCGTGCGAGAGGCCGCCAAGGAGTTCGAGGGGCGCGCCCGTTGACCGGGGCTTGCTGGGCATGTCCCTATGCAGACCCTGGTATGGGCGCGCGGAAGCAGTCCGTTGACGTGGACGGGAGGCATCGCGTTGCGAGCTACGAGAGCCAAGGGCATACTCGCATCGGTAGAAGATGCCGTGTGAGGGTGCGGCGGATCCGTAGAATCAGAGATAGATGGCCCACCATCCCCAGTGGAAAGGACGCGAGTCTATGGCCGCCGTTGTCCCCAAGCGGGTGACCGCTGAGATCGAGGGAGACTTTGTTGTGTTCCTCATCGGCCTACGCATCAACAGGCCGTGGAAGGTGCACAAGTGGCTCCCGATGTTTCGCGCCATGCCGAGTATGATCCGAGAACTTGAGGGCAGGCCTGAGTCAGGATTCCTGGGACACATCATGAGCTTCGGCGTCATCGTCCAGTATTGGCGGTCCTTCGAGCACCTCGAGGCATATGCTCGCGATCCCGACCAGCTGCATTGGCCCGCGTGGACGGACTTCAACAAGCGCGTGGGAGGTAGTAGGGGCGACGTGGGAATTTGGCACGAGACGTACAAGGTCCACGCGGGCGAGTACGAGTGCGTCTACAGTGGGATGCCTCCGTTCGGGCTCGCAAAGGCAAGCTCAATGCTGGAGGCCGTCGGCGAGCTGGAGTCAGCTGCGGGCAGGATGGGCCGCTCAAGCTCCTCGGAGGGGTCCATCTAACAAGCGATTGCTACTGACGCGGGTTGCCGTG
>CAYGKI010000024.1:0-798 GCA_964350235.1 uncultured Gemmatimonadaceae bacterium
CCGGGCGGCGGACGCCAACCTCATCGACGGGGTGACCACCAACCCCTCGCTGGTCTCGAAGATCGCCGGCGATCGTGACCCCAAGGAGATCTACCTGGAGATCTGCGAGGCCGTGAACGGGCCGGTGAGCCTGGAGGTGGTGGGGGTGGATCGCGACACCATGGTCACCGAGGGGAAGAAGCTCGCCGCCATCCACGAGAACGCCGTGGTGAAGGTCCCCCTCACCGAGGATGGGCTGAAGGCGTGCCGGGATCTGGTGGACGCGGGGCACCGGGTCAACGTGACCCTGTGCTTCTCGGTGTCCCAGGCCCTTCTGGCCGCGAAGGCCGGCGCGACGTATGTGTCACCCTTCGTCGGGCGCATCGACGACATCTCCGGCGAGGGGATGACGTTGATCCACCAGATCCGTCAGGTGTACGACAACTACGGGTTCGACACGGAGATCCTTGCCGCCTCGCTGCGCCATCCCACGCACGTGGTGGAATGCATGCTCATCGGCGCCGATTGCTGCACGCTTCCGCCGAAGGTGCTCTGGCAGCTGGGTCGGCATCCGCTGACGGACAAGGGTCTGGAGGGCTTCCTCGCGGACTGGGGCAAGCTCGACGCCAAGCTCTGATCCGCGCCGCGCAGAGCGACGGAAGGAGGACGTATGAGAACCAGCAGGCTGACGGGGTGGCTCGGAGGGGCGTTGGCGCTCTTCGTCCTCGGGTGCCGACCAGCGGACGGAGCCCCCGAGCCCATGGGCGAGGTCGCCACGGCGCTCTCGATGGAATCGTTCCTGATCTGCGCCGCGGGCCT
>CAYGKI010000024.1:830-9821 GCA_964350235.1 uncultured Gemmatimonadaceae bacterium
GAGCGAGGGAAGGCAGGCCGTCGCCCAGGCGGTGTCGGACACGCTGGAGACCAGCCGGGCCACGGCCATCGTGCGGGCAGCGGAGCGTGTCGCGCCCGCGGTGGTGAGTATCAGCGTCATTCGCACGGAGCAGATCCGGGCCCGGTCGAGCTGGGAGAGCTTCTTCCTCCCTCCCAACGCCCAGCGGCGGAGCGCCGGATTCGGCTCGGGCGTCATCGTCACCGAGGACGGCATCGTGCTCACCAACGATCACGTCATCCGGGAGGCTTCGCGGATCCAGGTCACGCTGCCGGATGGTCGCGACCTGGAAGCGGAGCTCGTGGGGACGGACCCGGTGGCGGACATCGCCGTATTGCGGATCACCGGCTCTGATCTCCCCGTGGCGCCCGTGGGGAGTGTCGAAGGACTGATGATCGGAGAGTGGGCGGTGGCCATCGGGAATCCGTTGGGTACGTACGCGGCGGACGCGCGCCCCACGGTCACCGCCGGCGTGGTGTCGGCCGTCGGCCGGAACATCACCCCGTCGTCGGACGGTCAGGGCTTCTACTTCGGCATGATCCAGACGGATGCGTCCATCAACCCCGGGAACTCCGGAGGTCCCCTGGTGAACGCTCTGGGGGAGATCGTGGGGATCAACGCTTCGATCATCTCCCGGAGCGGTGGCAGCGAGGGACTCGGCTTCGCCATTCCCATCGACCGGGCGATGCGGATCGCCGACGATCTGGTCCGCTACGGGGAGATCCGCCGGGCGTGGGTAGGCATCGACGTGGAACCGGTGGAGGCCGATGCCTGGGGCCGCACGAGAGGAGTCCGGGTGAGTCGTGTCGCCCCCGGATCACCGGCGGACGGCGCGGCTCTGGCTGTGGGAGACCGGCTGCTATCGGCCAACGGGCGCGTCCTGTCCGCCCCCTTGGACTTCGAGGGCATGCTCCTGGATCTCCGCGCCGGGGATCGCCTGGCGCTGGTGGTGGAGGGTCGGCCTCGGGCCGTGAGCCTCCAGGCGGCGGCGTTCCCGTCGGTCATGGCGGAGCGGGTCCGCGTGCTCAGCGACATCGAGCTCATCACCGTCACACCACAGATTCAGGTGGAACGGAATCTGACCAGCACCGACGGCGCGCTCATCGCGGACATTTCCGGTGAGCTCCAGAACCAGCTCGGGCTCCGCTCCGGCGACGTCATCGTCCAGATCAATCGAACCCGCGTCCGAAGCGCCGAAGATGCGGCGAGCGTGTTTGAATCTCTCCGAGGGACCGGCCGCATCGTCATGTACTTCGAGCGGAACGGCGACTACAACATGCGCAACTTCTACTGGAGCCGATGAGTGAGCACCGGCACCCCTGACCGATACGTCCACCCGCTCTCCGACCGGTATGCGTCGCGGGAGATGCAGGCGATCTTCTCCCCTTCCCGCCGGTTCGGCACGTGGAGACGCCTCTGGCTCGCCCTGGCCGAGTCCGAAGCGGAGCTCGGCCTGGACATCTCGTCGGAAGCCCTCGACCAGATGAGGGCCCATCTCGACGACATCGACCTCGAGCGGGCCGCGGAGTACGAGCGCCGCTTCCGGCACGACGTCATGGCGCACGTCCATCTCTTCGGGGACGACGCGCCGGCGGCCCGGGGGATCATCCACCTCGGCGCCACCAGCGCCTTCATCGGCGACAACACCGACCTGATCCTTTCCAGGGACGCGCTGCGGCTCGTACGGAGGCGGTTGGTCCGGTGTGTGACGGCCCTGGCGGACTTCGCCCGGGAGCACGCCCGTCTGGCGACCCTGGGCTACACCCACTTCCAGCCGGCGCAGCCCACCACCGTGGGCAAGAGAGCCACGCTGTGGATCCAGGACCTCCTGCTGGACATCGAGGAGCTGGACCACCGCATCCATGTCCTGCGCTCCAGGGGCGTCCGGGGCACCACCGGAACCCAGGCGTCCTTCCTGGAGCTGTTCGGCGGCGATCACGAGAAGGTGGATCGCCTGGACCAGGCCGTGGGGCGCCGGATGGGCTTCGAGCAGACCTATCCGGTGAGCGGACAGACCTACCCACGGAAGGTGGACTTCGCCGTGCAGGCCTCCCTGGCCGGGGTGGCCGCTTCCGTATCCAAGATCGGCCACGACCTGCGGCTCCTCGCCCACCTCCGGGAAGTGGAGGAGCCCTTCGAGTCGGAGCAGATCGGATCCTCGGCCATGCCCTACAAGCGCAACCCCATGAGGGCGGAACGGATCTGTGCCCTCACCCGCCACGTCATCGTGCTGGCTCAGGACCCGGCGTTCACGGCGGCCACCCAGTGGCTCGAGCGCACGTTGGACGATTCGGCCAATCGCCGGGTGTCCACGCCCGACGCTTTCCTGGCGCTGGACGGGGCCCTGGTCCTCCTGGAGAACGTAGCGCGAGGCCTCATCGTGAACCCGGAGGTGGTCCGGCGGAACCTGGCGGAGCACCTCCCGTTCATGGCCACCGAGACGATCCTGATGCATGCGGTCCGCCGGGGCGGTGATCGGCAGGAGCTGCACGAGCGAATCCGTCAGCATTCCATGGCCGCGGCTGGCCGGATGAAGGACGAGGGCGCCCAGGCCGACCTTCTCGACCGCATCGCGAGAGACACCGCCTTCGGACTGTCCTCTGGAGAGCTGGCCGAGCTCGTGGACCCCATGCGCTTCGTGGGTCGCGCGCCCGAGCAGGTGGAGCGTTTCCTCGAGCTCGAGGTGGCACCCGTGCTCCAGCGCCTCGGCGACGAAGCCGAGTCCGTCTCCGACCCCGAGATCCATGTCTGACGCCCGCGAACAACCGGCCTCCGCTCCCGTCACCGAGTCACGGCTCGACCTTCCTCTCCTGCACCGCGGGAAGGTCCGCGACGTCTACGAGGTGGACGACCAGACCCTGCTCATGGTGGCCAGCGACCGGGTGAGCGCCTTCGACGTCGTCATGCGTCAGCCGGTTCCCAGAAAGGGCGAGGTCCTGACCATGATCACGGCTTGGTGGTTGGAGCAGATCGAGTCCATCGTCCCCCACCACCTCATCGCGGTGGATCCGGACAGGATCGTCGCCCGCTTCCCCAGGCTGTCCGGCACCCGCGACCAGTGGGCCCGCCGATCGATGCTGGTGCAGCGGACCGATCCCGTCCTGGTGGAGTGCGTGGTCCGCGGCTACATCTCCGGCTCCGCGTGGAAGGAGTACGAGGCGCACGGGACCCTGGCGGGTGAGGCGCTCGGCGATGGGCTTCGAGAGAGCGACCGGCTGGATCCGCCCATCTTCTCGCCCGCCACGAAGGCTCAGGAAGGCCACGACGAGAACATCGCGTTCGACAGGATGTGCGAGATCGTCGGAAGCGAGCAGGCCACACGCCTCAGGAGCCTCTCGCTGGAGATCTACAGCCACGGCCGGAACGTGGCGGCGCAGCACGGCATCATCCTGGCGGACACCAAGTTCGAGTTCGGACTGGACGCGTGGGGCCGGATCATCCTCATCGACGAGGTCATGACTCCGGACTCCTCCCGGTTCTGGCCCGAAGAACACTATCAGGTGGGTCGGGGCCAACCCTCGCTGGACAAGCAGCCCATTCGAGATTGGCTGGACGGCCTGGAGGACTGGGACAAGTCGCCGCCCCCGCCGGACCTCCCTCCGGATGTGGTGAGCGCAGCCTCGGAGCGGTACCGCCACGTGTTCGAGCGGCTCGTGGGCGTTTCGCTGGACGACTACGCTCCCCCGCTGTTCGGCGACGACCGTTGAGCTCCGGGCCGAAGGCGGTGGATGTGGGAACCCGGCCGGTGGGGCCGTCGCGCGCGGGGTGCGCCTCGTGAGGCCCCGGCCACCCGGACGCCAGACGCTGCAACGGGGGGTGATCATCCTCCCGTCGGCCTTCACGTTGGGCAACCTGTTCTTCGGGATCTACGCCATCGTGGCGGCATCGCGCGGAGACTTCGTGTGGGCCGGATGGTTCATCGTGTTCGCCGCCACCCTGGACATGCTGGACGGGAGCGTGGCGCGGTTCACCCGCACCGGCTCCAAGTTCGGCGCGGAGCTCGACTCGCTGGTCGACGCCATCTCCTTCGGCGTGGCGCCGGGCTTCATCATGTACCAGCTCTTCTTCTCCGACACCCAGTGGAGCTGGATCCTCTCCTTCTTCTACGTCACGGCCGTGGTGGTCCGGCTGGCCCGGTTCAACGTGGAGCAGGGCGGCGAGGCGAAGCGGATCTTCCACGGCCTGCCGTCTCCAGCCGCCGGCGTGACGGTCGCTTCGTATTACCCGTTCACCCAGACCCCTTGGTTCCAGGACAACCTGGCCCATCTTCCCTGGCAGCAGATCATGGGCGTGGGCATGGTCCTCATCGGGGTCCTCATGGTCAGCCACGTGCCGTATGCGAAGTTCCCGAAGATCGGGATACGCTCGGCACGAGGGATCACCATGACCGTCGTGGTCATGAGTGCCCTGTTCGCCGCGCTCGCAGTGCCGCGATACTACTTCTTCGCCGCGGGCCTGCTCTACATCGCGTGGGGCCTGGTGCGTTCGGTGCGCGTCGGGCTCCCCGCCCGCCGCCCGGGCGGGGACCCCCTCCTCGCCACCGAGGAGGCCGACGAGGAGGAAGGCACCCGGGGGCGTAGCGTCGACTACGGGGATCTCGGTCCCGGTGGACGACGCCTGAACGTGAACAACGACGAAGTCGAAACAGAACCCGGTCCGGAGGACCCGCTGTGAGCCGTTTCAGACTGGAAGTGCTCGTGACCCCGAGGCCCGGCCTCCTGGACCCCCAGGGGAAGGCCGTCCACCATGCGCTCAACTCGCTCGGATGGGACGAGGTCGCGGAGGTTCGGGTGGGCAAGGCCATCCACGTGGACGTGGATGCGTCGTCGGAGGACGAGGCCCGGGACAAAGTGGAGGCCATGTGCCGCAAGCTCCTGGCGAACCCGGTGACCGAAGACTACCAGGTCTCCGTGGTGGGCACCCTGGAGGGTGCGGAGGCATGAAGGTCGCGGTGGTGACGTTCCCCGGATCCAACTGCGACTACGATCTATACAAGGCCGTCCAGCAGGTGGACGGCCATCCCAGCTTCGTCTGGCACCGGGATCGTGGGCTGGACGGCTACGACGCCGTCCTGCTCCCCGGCGGGTTCTCCTATGGCGATTACCTGCGCCCGGGCGCCATCGCCCGCATGAGTCCCATCATGGAGGACGTGACGGCGTTCGCGGACAAGGGTGGCCCGGTGCTGGGGATCTGCAACGGATTCCAGGTGCTCTGTGAGGCCGGTCTGCTTCCCGGCGCGCTGGTGAGGAACGCCCGCCTCCGATTCCGCAGCCACGACGTATACCTCAGGGTCGAGCGCTCGGACACGCTCTTCACGTCCGACTACCGCGAGGGCCAGGTGATCCGCGTTCCGGTGGCCCACGGTGACGGCAACTACGAGGCGGACGCGGACACCCTCGAGCGCCTCGAGGCCGAACGCCTGGTCGTCTTCCGGTACACCGACGCCCAGGGCGAAGCCACCGCGGAGGCCAATCCGAACGGATCGCACGCCAACATCGCCGGGATCATGAACGAGCGAGGGAACGTGCTGGGTATGATGCCCCATCCGGAGCGGGCCATGGAGGGCATCCTCGGCTCCACCGACGGCGTGGGCGTGTTCACGTCACTGGTGGCGAGCCTTTCCGGAGCCGCCGGATGACGCGATGGGCAGGACCGGACACGACAATCTTCCAGTCAAAGGTGACAATACGGTGAGCACTGCCGACGGCCAGGCCACGGCGACCCACGTTCCACCCCGGGACGGGGACCCCCAGATCACTCCCGACGTGGTCGCCGACCACGGACTCTCGGAGGACGAGTACGAACGGGTCCGGAAGGTCATGGGACGGACTCCGACCTTCACCGAGCTCGGAGTGTTCAGCGCCATGTGGTCCGAGCACTGCGGGTACAAGAACTCCAAGCGACTGCTCCGGCTGCTTCCCACCAAGGCGCCCTGGGTCATCCAGGGTCCCGGCGAGAACGCCGGCGTGATCGACGTGGGCGAGGGGTACGCCGTCGCCTTCAAGATCGAATCGCACAACCATCCCTCGGCGGTGGAGCCCTATCAGGGCGCGGCCACGGGGGTGGGGGGAATCCTGCGCGACATCTTCACCATGGGCGCGCGTCCGGTGGCGGTGCTCGACTCCCTTCGCTTCGGCCACCTGGATTCCCCGAGGGTCCGCTGCCTCTTCGAGGGCGTGGTCCGCGGCGTGGGTGACTACGGGAACTGCGTGGGCATCCCCAATGTCGGCGGCGAGGTGATGTTCGACCGTGGCTACGAGGGCAATCCCATCGTCAACGCCATGTGCGTCGGCCTGATGAAGAAGGAAGACCTCATCACCGCCTCGGCTTCGGGGATCGGCAACACCCTGATGGCCGTCGGCGCGCGGACCGGCCGGGACGGCATCCACGGGGCGACCTTCGCCAGCGAGGAGCTCAGCGACGACGCCGACGAGTCCAGCCGTCCCCGCGTTCAGGTGGGCGACCCGTTCACCGAGAAGCTGCTCCTGGAGGCGAGCCTGGGGCCCGTCAAGAGCGGCTCTTCCGCACGGGCACCGAGATCCAGACCCTGGAGCTCATCAAGAGCGGCGCCATCGTCGGTATCCAGGACATGGGGGCCGCGGGCATCACCTCCTCCGCGTCGGAGATGGCGGGTCGAGGTGGTACCGGAGTGGAGATCGACATGGCGCTGGTGCCCGTACGGGAAGAAGGCATGACCCCGTACGAGATCCTCCTCTCCGAGTCCCAGGAGCGGATGCTCGTGGTGGCCGAGAAGGGACGAGAGGACGAGGTCCGTCGCTTCCTGGAGAAGTGGGAGCTGGAAGCCGCCGTCATCGGAGAGGTCACCGGCGACGGGCGCTTCCGCGTGTTGGAGGGAGGAACCGTGGTAGCGGATATCCCCGCCCTTCCCCTCACCGAGGGTTGCCCGACCTACGAGCGTGAAGGCATCGAAGGCGAGGACGTGGTGAAGCTCCGGGCCATGGACCTTTCGGAGCATCTCATCCCGGAAGGGGATCTGACACCGACCTTCCTCAAGCTCCTTGCTTCGCCGAACGTGGCCTCGAAGCGATGGATCTACGAGCAGTACGACTCCACGGTGCGGACGAGCACCGCCGTGCGCCCCGGTGGCGACGCCGGTGTGGTGCGGATACGCGGAACGAAGCGTGCCGTGGCCGCCACCACCGACTGCAATGGGCGGTACGTGTACCTGGAGCCGCGCACGGGCGCCATGATCGCGGTGGCCGAGGCCGCCCGGAACCTGGTCTGCGTGGGCGCGCTTCCCACGGCCATCACCAACAACCTGAACTTCGGCAACCCGCTGAAGCCGCACATCTACTACCAGCTTCGGGAGGCCGTGCTGGGCATGGCCGAGGCGTGCGGCAAGTTCGAAACGCCGGTGACCGGCGGAAACGTGTCTCTCTTCAACGAGACCGACGGCAAGGCCATCTATCCCACCCCGGTGGTGGGGATGGTGGGCATCGTGGAAGACGTGGACAAGCTCGTCGGCCAGCGCTTCCGCGACGCGGGGGACCACATCGTGGTCCTCGGCGCCAACCTGGGTGAGATGGGCGGATCCGAGTACCTGTACGCCACGGCAGACCTGGTGGCCGGTCCCCCACCTGCAGTGGATCTCGATCACGAGCGTGCCCTGCAGCAGGCGGTGCTCAAGATGGTCGGAGAGGGCCTCCTTCAGTCGGCGCACGACTGCTCACAGGGTGGGCTGGCATGCACGCTGGCCGAGTCCGCCCTGGGAGACGGCGAGCGTCCGCTGGGGGCGACCGTGGCGCTGCAGGACGACCTTCGCCCGGTCCAGGCCCTCTTCTCCGAGTCCCAGGGCCGCATCGTGGTCTCGTGTCGTCCCGACCGCACCGGCGACGTCCTCGCCCTCGCGGAACGATACGACGTCCCCGCCCTGCACATCGGCTCGGTGGAAGAGGCAGACGCCGGCTTCCACATCACGACACGCGACGGCGCGATCCATGCGACCCTGTCGGACATGGCCGACGCCTACTTCGGAGCGATCCCGGGCATCATGGACGCTCCCCCCGCAGCCGGAGCTTGAGGTGGACCTTCCCGTCTTGACCACGCACCCCGAAGACATTCGCGCCGAAGATCTGGACGACCGTCCGAGGGAGGAGTGCGGCGTCGTCGGCATCACCGGGGTGGCCCAGGCCGCGGAGCATGCCTTCCTGGCGCTGTATGCCCTTCAACATCGTGGCCAGGAGGCGGCTGGCATCGTGGCCGTCGACGCCGACGGCAGGGGACGGTCCCACAAGGGGGCGGGGCTGGTTTCCGACGTGTTCGACGCGGAATCCCTGGCGCGCCTGGAGGGGTCCACCGCCGTGGGTCACGTGCGCTATTCCACGGCCGGCGGGAGCGAGCTCGCCAACGTCCAGCCCATCACCGCCCGCTACTCGCGCGGGGACCTGGCGCTGGCGCACAACGGGAATCTCACCAACCAGTTGGATCTGCGTGAGCGCCTGGTGGACGAGGGCGCCATCTTCCGCTCGTCGTCCGACTCCGAGACGCTGGTCCACCTCATCGCCAAGTCCCGGAGAGACACGGTGGACGGCCACGTGGACGATGCCCTCTCCCAGCTGGAGGGCGCGTTCTCCGTGGTGATCTCCGTGGGCGAGTCGGTCTACGCGGCACGGGATCCGAGGGGCTTCCGCCCCCTGGTCCTGGGGAAGCTCGGCGAGGGGCATATCGTCACCAGCGAGACGTGCGCCCTGGACATCCTCGGGGCGGAGTACGTGAGGGACCTGGAGCCTGGCGAGGTGATCCGGATGACCGGCAGCAAGGTGGAGCGGCTCCGGTCTCTTCCGCCCGCCGACGCGCCTGCGCCGTGCATCTTCGAGCTCGTCTACTTCGCTCGCCCCGACTCGCGGATCTGGGGCGTGAGCGTGGATCGCGCGCGCCGCGCCTTCGGCCGACGGCTGGCCCGGGAGCACGCCGTGGAGGCCGACGCCATCATATCGGTGCCGGACAGCGCGA
>CAYGKI010000024.1:9831-17120 GCA_964350235.1 uncultured Gemmatimonadaceae bacterium
CTCGTGAGGGGGACCACCAGTCGAAGCCTCGTGCGCATGCTGCGACAGGCGGGTGCCACCGAGGTCCATTTCCGGATCGGGAGCCCGCCGGTCCGTTGGCCGTGCTTCTACGGCATCGACATGCCCACACGGACGGAGCTGCTGGCCGCCAACCTCGACGTGGACGCCATCGAGAAGGAGCTCGGGGTCGATTCCCTGGGGTACCTCTCGTTGGAAGGAATGACCGAATGCGTCCAGGACTCGGGTTCGTTCTGCAACGCGTGCTTCTCCGGGGACTACCCGGCGCCGCTGGTGGACGTGGAGAAGGGTCTCGCGTCGGCAGAGGGACCCGGGGCCTGTTGAGCCACCGGGGGCGGGGCCATCCATGACCCTGGGCCCGACGGCACCGGAGGGCGAGCCGGCCGCGGCGGACGCGCGCCTGGAGCGACTCCCCAAGCCTGAGCTCCACGTCCACCTGGACGGATCCCTGAGAGCGACGACCCTTTTGGACCTGGGCCTGTCGCGAGGCGTCGCGCTTCCCTCCCACGACGCCGACGAGCTCCGTCGGATGGTGGTGGCCGATGATGCCCGAAGCCTCACGGAGTATCTCCGGGCTTTCGACCTCACCGTGGCCGTCATGCAGGACGCCGAGGCGCTCGAGCGGATCGCGTTCGAGCTCGGTGAGGATCACGCGGCGGAGCACGTCCGCTACTTCGAGGTCCGCTTCTGCCCCACCCTCAACACCCGTGGTGACCTGGAGCCGGATCAGGTCCTTGAGGCGGTGTCGAAGGGCCTCCGACGCGCCGAAGCCGCGTTCGGCGTCCGGTCCAGCATCATCGTGTGCGCCTTGCGCCACCTCTCGCCGCGTACCTCCCTCGAGCTCGCCGAGCTCGCCGTGCACTTCAAGGAGCACGGAGTCTGTGGCTTCGACCTGGCGGGTCCGGAGGACGGACACCCCGTCCGACATCATGCCGACGCCTTCGCCCTGGCCCACCGGAGCGGGCTGCCCGCGACCATCCACGCGGGAGAGGCCGCGGGGCCCCAGTCCATTCGAGAGGCCATGGAGATCGGTCGCGCGCTGCGAATCGGCCACGGCACCCGCCTGTGGGAGGACCCCGACCTCATGGCCCGTGTTCGCGACGGTGGCGTGGCGCTGGAGGTTTGCCTCACCTCCAACGTGCAAACCGGCGCGGTGGCGGCCTACGAGGCGCACCCCCTGCGCCGCTACTTCGACTTCGGTGTGGACGTCACGCTTTGCACGGACAATCGGCTGGTGTCCGGCGTGACCCTCACCGAGGAGTATCGTCGAGCCCGGGACCTGCTGGGCTTCTCCTGGGACGAGCTCGTCCAGCTGGCGCGGAACGGGTTCTCCCACGCCTTCGCGACGGAGGAGGCGCGGGCCGCCTTCCTCGGTGCCCTGGACGCCTACGCCTGAGGCTCGGGACGAGGCCTCCTACTCGGCCCCGTCCTCCCTGAGGTACTGCTCGGCCAGGTCGACGAACTCGGTGGAGCCGATGTACAGCGGCGTGCGCTGGTGGAGCGACTCGGGGACGATGGTGGAGATGTCCCGACATCCGTCGGTGGTCCTTCCCCCGGCCTGTTCGGCGATCATGGCCATGGGTGCCGCTTCGTAGAGGAGCCGCAGCTTCCCGTCCGGCTTGTCACGCTCGCCGGGGTACATGAAGATGCCCCCCTGGAGCAGGGTCCGATGGAGATCCGACACCAGGGAGCCGATGTAACGTGAGCCGAAGCCCCCGTCGGTCTTCATGTGGCTCACCAGGCGCTGCTGGCCGCGGGTCCAACGATGGTAGTACGCCTCGTTCACCGAGTAGACCTTTCTCGGCGGGATGGGAAAGCGCATCTGGGGGTGGCTGAGCAGGAACTCCCCGATGGACGGGTCCAGGGTGAACCCGTGCACGCCCGCCCCACTGGTGTAGACCATCATGGTCGAGGAGCCGTAGAGCACGTATCCCGCGGCAACTTGCTCGGAGCCGGGCTGGAGGCAGTCCTCCAGATTCCCCCGCTCTCCCGCGGACACCTTCCGGTGGATGCTGAAGATGGTCCCGATGGAGACGTTCACGTCGATGTTGGACGAGCCGTCCAGCGGGTCGAAGATGACCACGTAGTCCCCGGCCGGGAACTTGTCCGGGATGGGGATGAAGGTCTCGTTCTCCTCCGAGGCCATGCACGCCACGAGGCCCGTATGGTCCAGCGCGCGGTACATGACCTGGTTGGCGAAGACGTCCAGCTTCTGGACCGTCTCTCCGTGGACGTTCTCGTCGCCGGACGCGCCCAGGATGTCCACCAGCCCCGCCTTGTTCACCTCCCGGGAGATCATCTTCGCCGCCAGGGCGATGTCGTGCAGGAGGTTGGTGAAGCGCCCGGTGGCGTCGGGATGCTTCTGTTCCTGTTCGATGAGGAACCGGGAGATGGTGAAGACGTGGCTGTCGGGCATGGTCGACATGGGACTCTCGCGTCGGGGAAAGGGAGGCAGACGACGATAGAGAGGGGCTCGAGTGGGGTCAACGGATCCATGCCTCGGAAGGGCCCTTCACCGGCCTCGAGGGCGGTGTGCTGGGAGCCCCGTCAGGGCCTGCCCGATCGAACCACGAACCGCCCGTCGGCCCTCCCCACCACGCGCACGGTTCCGTCCTGGTCGGTCCGCCACACGGGGATCCCCCGTGACTCGAGGCGGGCCAGGACCTGGGGGGTGGGGTGTCCGTATCGATTCCCCCGCCCGGCGGAGATGAGCGCCAGGGCCGGCGCGATCCGGTCCACGAGCTCCGGATCCGTGGACGTGTCGCTCCCGTGGTGGCCCACCTTGAGCACCTCGATGCCGGGAGCGAGGGCGGAGGCCAGCCGGCGCTCGAGAGGCTTGTACGCATCGCCGGTGAGGAGTGCCTCGAACCTGCCCAGGCGGGCCAGCAGAACCACGGACGCCTCGTTGGCTTCGGGGTCGGTGGAGAGGAGGGAATCACCCGGACTGAGCACATCCACCGTGAGGTCGCCCAAAGACAGCTCCATGCCGGCCCGCGCCGCGCGCCATGGCACCCCTCGAGCCCGCGCGGCCTGAAGCGCGGCTACGAAGGCCTCCTTGCCTGCTGCCAGCGCGGGATCGAGGACGACGCCGACCTGAAACGATTGCAAGACGGCCTCGGCCCCGCCCACGTGATCGAGGTCGGCGTGGGTGAGCACGAGCGCCTCCAGTCGCCGGACGCCCCTCGCCCGCAGCGCGCGGACCACCGGATGCCCGCCGTGGTCTCTTCCGACGCCCGCCGGCGGTCCGGCATCCACCAGCATCCATGTCCCGTCCGGTCCTCGAAGGGCCACCGCATCCCCTTGGCCCACGTCGATCATAAGCAGCTCCGCCCGCCCCCGACCCTGATGGCTCAGCGCAAGGGGCCAGGCGACCATGGCCGAAGCCGTGTAGGTCACCATGAGCCACCGGCGGGCCCGACCTCCGATCCACGGTCTCCGTGCCGCCGAGACGGCCACGAGCGTGCCCAGCCCGGCCGCAATGACGCTGACCTTGGTGGTCCACAACGCAGCCCAGGAACAGGAGCCGGCGGCCACGGCGCCCCGCTCCATGGCCAGGAGGAGCCAACCGACGCCGCCCGCCAGGAAGGCGGCCGCCCCGGGTGCCGCGAAGTCCAGGACCACCGAGGCGATGGCTCCGGGGAGCGCCACGGCGACCAGTGGCCCTGCCACCAGCGTGGCCGGGATCCCCACTAGGGAAATCTGCTCGAAGTGCCACGCGACGACGGGAAGCGTGGCGAGCGTGGCGGCTCCGCCGGCCGCCAGCGCGCTCAGCAGGCCATCGGGAACGCGGCGGGGGGCGACCCCACGCATCCAGGCCCGGAAGGCTCCGGACCAACCCACGAGCCCCGCGGCGCCTGCGAACGAGAGCTGGAACCCCACAGATCCGATCCGCGCCGGATCGAGGATCAGAAGCAGGAGCAGCGCGCTGGCGAGGGCTCCCCAGCGAGCCGGAGGACGCCCCCGGGACCGGGACGCCGCCACGAAGGCGAGGATGAGCGCGGCGCGGCACGCGGCGTCTGGAAAGCCGATGAGCCCGACGTAGCTCCAGGCGGCGCCCACGGCTGCCGGCCGTGCCCTACGGGCGGGGAGGCCGACGAGCGAGAGGAGCGCATGGCAGAGCCCCGCGATGACCCCCACGTGAAAGCCCGAGATGGCAAGGAGGTGGGCGAGGCCGGTTCGCGCGAAGGTCTGCCGAAGGTCGGGATCGAGTCCCTCTCGCCGCGCCAGGGTGAGGGCGGTCACCATGGGAGCCTGCTCCCCGTAGAGGCGCGTGATGCGATCCACCAACCCGTCCCGCCATCGCACCACGGCCCAGCGGACGGAGGCGTCCCTCGCACGCGGCGACGGCTCCCATTCAGTGCCCGCGAACCAGAAGGAGCGCGTCCCCTCCCTCCAGCGGCCCCGGACCTCGATCCCGCGCCCGGCGGGCACGTCGGGCGCATCCATGACCACCGTGACCGTGCCGCACCCGTCGGCCCGCCTGAGGGGCGCCGACCCGTGACGGGGAGACGCCAGCAGGTGCCCCTCCAGAACCGTGAGGCTCCCGGGGTCCGGGGGCGGGCAGCGGACACCGTCGGCTCCGGTGGCCGCGCCCGCCAGAGCCCCGGCGGCGACGGCCGCCGCCCCCAACACGCCCCTCGATCCGGGTCCCGAGGATACGAGGATGGGCGCTCCGGCGAGGCCCAGGACCACGAGCGGCGGCACCCACCACGGCCCGCCGAGCATGGCCAAGGCGGCCCCCGTCGCGAACCCGAGGGCCAACCCCACGACGGGAGGAGCGTGCCGCAATCCGGCTCAGCCCCGCCCGCGTTCCAACGATCTCAATCGATCTCCGCTTCCCTCTCCTCGAACAGATCCTGCTGATGTCGGTCGATAACCCGTTCCCGCTCCGCCTCCGCTTCCTCGGCGGGGCGTCCCTTCCGGATGCTCCGGACCTTGAGGTCCGAGCGGATTCCGGCGCCCAGCATGACGAGCATCCCGGCAATGAGGCTTCCGAAGGCCACCACCGTGAGCGGGATGCCGTAGAGTGTGGCGAAGCCCAGGCGAAGGGTGACACGCTGCCCCGAGTTGAGCGACGCGAACCCCATGGAGAGGAACAGGACCAGGAGGACCCCGAGCGCGCTCAAGAGGCGACTCACGGTGTCGCCGTCACCACGGCTCCGCTCACCTCGCGGCCGATGAAGGTGGCCCCTGTGGTGTGTTCCAGCTCGGCGTGGGTGTAGGCGCCGACTCGACCCACGTCACCGTCGAACACCACGACCTTGTTGCGCCTGGTGCGTCCCAGCACCTGGCCCGGATCTCGGGCGGCTTTCTCGATGAGGACCTCTTCGACCCGGCCCACCTCGCTGGCGTTGATCTCCGCCTGGATTCCCCTGGCCACGTCGATGAGCTCGGCGAGCCGGGCCTGTCCCTCCTCCGGGTCGATGAACGCGTCGGCGGGCAGCCGGGTGGCCGGAGTCCCGTCCCTGGGCGAGTAGCGGTAGGTGAACGCCTCGTCGAACCGGACCTCCCGCATGAGGTCGAGGGTGTCCCGGAACTCCTCTTCGGTCTCGCCGGGGAAGGCCACGATGATGTCCGTGGACAAGGCGATGTCGGGGATGGCTTCCCGGACCATCGAGACCTTCTCGAGGAAGCTCTCCACGGTGTACCGGCGAACCATGCGCTTGAGCGTGCGGTCGTTGCCCGCCTGCGCCGGGAGGTGGAGCTGCTCACAGACCGCGGGCTCGGACGCCATCACTTCCACCAGCTCGGGCGTGACGTCGCCCGGGTGGGGCGAGGTGAATCGGACCCGCCGGATGCCGTCCACCCGTCCCACCGCCTGAAGGAGTCGGGGGAAGCTCCAGTCCCCGTGCTCGTACGAGTTGACGGTCTGGCCCAGCAGGGTCACCTCGGTGACCCCCCGTTCCGCCAGCTGACGGATCTCGTCGATGACGAGGCGGGGATCCCGGTTCTTCTCTCCGCCCCGGACATAGGGGACGATGCAGTAGGTGCACCGATGGTCGCAGCCCCGCTGGATGGGTACCCAGGCGCTCGGGCCTTCGGATCGGAGCTGCTCCAATCCGTCGTAGTTCTCGCCCATGTTGAGATCCAGCACCGTCAACTGCCGCGACGGGCGGCGCGACGCACGCGGCTCGCCGGGAGCCGTCGGAGTGGACCGCAGGCCGTCCAGGGCTTCGGGGAGGCGGCGATACCCGTCGGGCCCCATCACGAGGTCGACGTACGGCGCGTCCTCCAGAAGCTTGTCACCCAGGCGCTGGGCCATGCATCCCGTGACCCCGATCACCAGATCCGGATTCTCCCTGCGGAGCCCCTGGAGCTGGGCCACCCGTCCGAGGACCCGCTGCTCGGCGTGCTCGCGGATGGCGCAGGTGTTCACCAGCACCACGTCCGCATCGTCGGGCGTATCCACGATGCTGTAGCCCTGCTCCGCCAGCACGCCCTGCATCAGCTCGCCGTCACTGATGTTCATCTGGCAGCCGTACGTCTCCACGTAGGCACGCTTCCGGCCGGTCCCGTGGGTCATGCCCCATCCCCCCTCTCGAGGAGGAGACGCTCCGTCGTCGCGGCGTCGCGATCTACGGAGGTCCGGGCATGGGGCCCCTCGGCTTCACGCTGTAGGGTCATGGCTGGGCATCGTTGTGGACATGTCCGGCACGTCGGGATCGGCCTCGTCTCAATACGCCCACGTCAGCTGGGCGCCGCAATATACAGATGGTCCGCGTCTCCCCGCAGGGTCCCTTGCACCAGGCCACCGGCGCGGAAGGCCGTCCCCTGGGTCACGTCCACCCGGAGGTAGTCCCCGGTCAGACCGCTGGCTCCGTCCCCTTCAGGTGCCACCACCGCCCTGGTGGCCACGCGCCCCGCCCGGTACGCCCTACCCTTCTCTCGAGCCAGATCCCGCAACGCGCGTGATCGCTCTCCCGCGACGCGCTGCGGCACGGGCAGCTCGCGGGCGAGATCCGCCGCCACGGTTCCGCTGCGCGCGGAGAAAGGGAAGACGTGCAGATAGGTGAAGGGAAGCTCTTCCACGAGCCGGTAGGTGGCGGCGTGGTCCTCATCCGTCTCGCCAGGGAAGCCCGTGATCACGTCCGCGCCGAGGCCGAGGGGGCTCACCTTCTCGGCGATCTCCAGGGCCCGTCTCCGGTACTGCTCCCGGGTATGCCAGCGCCTCATGCGACGCAGCACCGGGTCCGCGCCGCTCTGAAGCGGCATGTGCAGGTGGGGAGCCAGCCGTCCCGACGACGTGGCGAGGAGCTCCAGGAGCAGATCGT
>CAYGKI010000024.1:17130-17541 GCA_964350235.1 uncultured Gemmatimonadaceae bacterium
CACCAGGGCGACCAGCTCGGCACCGAGCACGATCACCATCACCGGCTCCAGTCGGCACAGATCGGGCAGCCAACGGGAGCGCTGCAGGCTCACTCGAAGCGCCGCTCCAGCCAGTTGCCCAGGTCGGTGATCTCTTCCAGAAGCAGCGCCACCAGCCGCCCCAGGCTCCATTCGGGTTCGAGATCCAGACCGTAATGCCCGATGTGGATCCCGGTCACCACCAGCTCGGCGTGGCTGCGGGCGAGGATCCGGGCTTCGGCCACGACCTCCTGGGGATCCCGGGACCGGGAGGCCCCGCGCGCCAGCCGCGTGGCGCAGAACGAGCATTTCCGGTCGCACCCGTCCTGGACCTTGAGCCACCCCCTGGTGGCCCCACGACGCTCGCGGACCAGTTGGCCTCCGATGGGCTCC
>CAYGKI010000025.1:0-808 GCA_964350235.1 uncultured Gemmatimonadaceae bacterium
TCCCAGGGCACCGCCGCGCCCGCGGTGCTCAGCAGCAGCCGCCGGTGCCTGCGCTGCGGCAGGTGCGAGGCGAGGTTCGCCGCAGTGCCACCGCCGCGACCGCGGTGCTCAGCAGCAGCCGCCGGCGCCTTCGCTCCAGCAGGTGCAAGGCGAGGCCCGCCGCAGTGCCACCTCAGCGGGTGGCCGCGACGCCCCGCTCAACCGAAAATCCACAGACCCCGGAGGGGCCAAAAACGAGTCAGGTCGTCAGTGGACCGGGAGCCGGCTGACATCGGGAGGCCCGATGCCATCCAGCAAAACCTCCGTCAAGGGCGGCTCCTCGCCCATCACACTGTCGAGCGTCCTGGCCGGCTCGTCCACTATCGTGGCGGCCGGCGGCGCTTCCGCCTCGGCCGCTTCTTCCTCAGTTCCCGATCTTCACCCGATCGAATCCGTCCCAGCGCGACATGTCCGACAGGATCACGATGTCCCCCTGGGCCAGCCCGTCCACCACCTGGATGTCGTTCACCGAGCTCGCGCCGAGCTGAACAGGTACGCGCTCGGCGTAGGCACCGTCGTCGGTGACCCTGAAGATGCTGATCCGCGAGTTGGCCTGCCCGAAGGTGGGGCGTCCCATGTAGGTCACGTCGTCCAGGCGCTCGATGATCACGTTCCCGTCGATGCTCAGGTCCGGGCGAGCCGACGGCGGAAGGTCCGCCGGAAGCGCCACGTCGATGGTCACGGTCCCGTTCCGGACTGCCGGATCGATGCGGACGACCTGGCCCTGGATGGTGTCGCTACGGGTATCGATGAGCGCGGTCTGACCGAT
>CAYGKI010000025.1:818-7228 GCA_964350235.1 uncultured Gemmatimonadaceae bacterium
GGGCCTGGGTCTGGGTGGGGGGCACTTCTGCTTTGAGACGGCCCGGGACCACCACCAGCGAGAGCTGCTGTCCGGACTGCACCCACTGGCCTTCCTGGAGCGGGATGTCCAACGGCGCCAGCACCCCGGTGACCGGGACGGACACGTTCATGGACTCGAGCCGGTCGCGGTTGAACTGGACCATCTCCTCCAGCCTCTGGATCTGCTCCTCCTGAGCCTGGACCTGGACGGACGCCGTGGTCTCCATGACCTGAAGCCGGTCCTCCTCCACCTGGAGCCGCAGCTCCAGCTCCTCCACCGACTCGCGGGAACGCTCCAGGTCGGCCATGGCCACCAGATCGGGGTTCTCGTCGAACAGACGCTGGTTGGTCTCGTAGGTGCGCTGGGCGTCCAGGAACTGGGTGCGGACGGTGGCCACGGTGCCGCGCTGGGTCAGCTCACCCGTCTGGAGGTTGGTCCTGAGCTGGGCGAGCTGCGCCCGGGCCTGGGACAGCTGCTGCTGGGCCTGCAGGAGCTGCATGTCCACGTCGGGATTGCTCATGCGCATGATGATCCCGCCCGCCTGCACCTCAGTGCCCGGCAGCGCCAGAATCTGCTCGATCCGGCCGGCGGTCACCGCCGTGATGAAGCGCCGCTGCTCGGGAACAAGCGTCCCCGGACCGCGCACCTGCCGGATGAGCGTGCCGTGCTGCACGGTGTCCTGCCAGATCACGTTGCCGTCCACGGTGGGCGCGGCCGTGGGAAGCAGTCTCGGCGCGCAGATCGTCAGGCCCAGCAGCGCGACGGCCCCGAGGCTCCAGACGAGCTTCTTCCGCTTCTTCTGGGGCTTGGTGTCTCTGATGATATCCACGGTGGCGTCGTCTCCGCGTCAGCGGCCCTGGAGCGGCCGACCCACGGCCGCCTCGAGCGCGATGAGGCTGTAATGAAAGTCGTAGAGCGCGTTCAGGTAGGCCTGATCGGCGGTCGTCATGGTCGTCTGCGCATCGAGGAGCTCGAGCAGCGATGCGGCGCCGAGCGCGTAACGGCGCTGCTGCAGCTGGAGCTGCTCCTCGGCGAGGGCGCGGTTGCGCTCCTCTGTCTCCAGCACGCGATGCGCGGCATCGAGGTTCCCCACCGCGGTGGTCACGGCCGTGCGAAGCCGAAGCTCCTCGGCCCGTCGATCATGCTCCGCGTCCTCCGCGACGGCATTGGCCTGCGCCACCTGCTGCTGCCGCGAGAACCCCGTGAAGATGGGGAGCGACACGTTCAGGGACACGGAGAGCGGGAGCGTGGTGAAGTTGAACGGAAACACCTGGTTGGCCTGCAGCACGTCTCGACGAAGGTCGTCGGTCATCGCGAACTGCGAGCAGTCCTGGGGATACCCCGGGAGCGGAGAGCTCAGACCGGCGCTGATGGCGTTCTGGAACTCGCAGCTGTCGCGGCGGCCCTCCAACCGAGCCTCCTCCTGATCGACGAGGAACTGCTCGTTCAGGGCCTGGAGCGTGTTCCCACGGAAGCCCGTGGAGATCTGCACCGTGGGCAGGTACTGGCTCGTCGCCGTCTGCCGGGCCGCTGCCCGCCGGGCGCTCTCCTGTGCACGGAACGCGTTCAGGGACGGATGCTCCGAGAGCGCCAGCCTCACCATCTCGGCGGCGTCGAAGTCGGGAGCGAAGACCGTGAACTCGCTGACCAGCTCCACGTCGGCATCGAGCTCCACGCCGATCTGCTCGGCCAGGAGGAGGTCTGCCTGACGAAGGTCTCTCTGCGCCCGGATCATGCCGACTTCCGCGCGGCCCAGGTCCACCTCGGCCTGCTTGCCTTCCGTGCCCGCCGCGGCGCCCGAGGAGACCCGCGTATTCACGATCCGCAGGTTCTGCTGGGCCCGATCGAGCTGGCGCTGGGCCACGTCCACCTGATCGCGGGCACGGAGCGCGTTCATGTACTGAAGCGCCACCTGCGAGTCCAGGCTGAACTGGGCGGCGTCGACCCTCGCTTCGGTGGCCCGCCGCGTCGACCGCGCGTTGGACACCCCGAAGATGGTGCTGCCGTTGAGCGTCCACGTGAGCCCGAGATTGTACGAGGAGGAATACCAGTCCGTCCCCTGCGCCCCGAAGTCCAGGGTCCCGATACGCTGGGTTCCCGCTTCGGTCCAACCCGCCGATCCGCTCGCGCTGACCGTGGGGAGGAATGCGCCGTACGCCGCGCGCTCACCCCAAGCCGCCACGCCGCGGTCGTTCTCGGTGCTCAAGAATGTGGGGTTGTTCCCACGCGCCAATTCGATGGCGTCGTCCAGGGTCAACCGATCGGGGCGGACCTGCGCCTCCACGGCCGAGGCCGCGAAGCTCGCGCAGGTCAACGCCACTCCCGTAGCCACGACGCCTCGCCGCACCCACGTCACCTTGCCGATATCTGTATTCAACACGCCACCCCGCCTCGTCCCAGGTGCGTTTTCTTCAGGAAATCCCCGCGAGGGCCCGACCGGAACCGGCGGGCTGATCACCGGCGTCCCATCGTCTTCCCTCTCACCCCTTCCGGCCGAGCACGCTCGACGGGGAACGCCTTCCTCTAGTGGAAGGGTCGTGCCAGAACCTACGAGAGGAGGGAAGTCCTTGTTTCAACGGGCGAAACGCACCTCGCGACGCGTGGCGCCGAGCCCGCGAGTCGTTCGATATCGGGACGGCCCGTCCCGGAACCGGACAGTCGAGGCGGAACGGCGGGACCGCGCTCTAGCCCTGGGCGCGCTCCGGCGGCTCCACCGCCAGGCGGTGATAGTAGATCTGCCCCTCGTGCCAACCGAGGTGCCACACGAGGTGCACCAGGAATCCACGCACGCTCATGTCCGCGTAGGGCTCGGGCAGCTCCACGGAGAAGCCGCCCGAGTCGAAGGTGGCCTCGTCCAGAGAGGAGAGGACCCGCACGGTGACGTCTCGGGCTTCATGGAGGCGACGCACCAGCTCGTTCCGCGGCACGTCGCGGTCGTTGAACTCGGCATGCCGATCCCTGACGTACCCGGTATCGCCCAGCCCCGCTCCGATGTAGTGGAGCAGGTTGCCGGCGAGGTGCAGGGCCAACGTGCCCGGAGCATTCAGCTGCGCCCCCTGGGTCACCCAGAGATTTCGCTCGTCCCGATAGGCCGAGATCTCCTCCGCCACCCGATCCAACTCCCTGGCGATGACCTGTCCCAGGTCCTTTCCTGTCGAGCTCACGGGCGATACCTCCGGGCGAAGGGGAACGGATGCTGCACCGCGAAGCTACGCCGCGCGTGGTCGAGCGCCAAGCGCGGAACCGCCGCGACCGACCGCGCGGTACCGACCCGGTCCTCCGGCGACTATAGTGTCCCGTCACCCCCCATCCGCGACGCCACGCCAATGTCCTCGTCTTCTTCCGCCGCAGATCTTCTCTCCCGACGACTCGGGCCCGGCCGGGTGCTCCGCGATGTCCCGCTGGCCCGGTACACCACGTTCCGCATCGGCGGCCCCGCGGACCTCTTCTTCAGGGCGCGGACGCCCTCTGACCTGGTGGAGGCCGTCACCGCCGCCGAGGCGCTGGACATTCCGTGCTTCGTCCTCGGGACAGGGGCCAACATCCTGGTGTCCGACCAGGGGTACCGAGGCCTGGTGGTTCGATGTGAGCTGGACGGGGTGGAGATCATGGAAGGGGGGCTCCTGAAGGCGGGTGCGGGCGTGCGCACCTATCCCGACCTCACGGATCTCACCGTGGCCCGTGGGCTGGGCGGGTTCCACCACTTCGTGGGGATCCCGAGCACCGTGGGTGGCGCCCTGTGGCAGAATCTCCATTTTCTGTCCCCCGCCCCGGCGCGGGAGCGAACGGTCTTCATCGAGGAGATCCTGGAGTCCGCGGAGATCTACACCGAGGAGGGCGAGCACCGAACCGTGGGGGTGGACTACTTCCAGTTCGGTTACGACGACAGCGTGCTCCACCACCGGAGGGACCTGGTCCTGTCCGCCACCTTTCGCCTGGAGCCGACCCCGGTGGGCGAGCTCCGGCGGGTCGTGCGGGAGAATCTCGAGTGGCGGGACGACCGGCATCCCGACCTTTGGCTTTATCCTTCGGCCGGGTCGATCTTCAAGAAGATCGACGGCGTGGGGGCCGGCCGCCTCATCGACGAGTGCGGCCTCAAGGGACACGTCCTCGGCGCGGCGGGGATCTTCCACAAGCACGCCAACATCATCGTCAATCTGGGGGGTGCCCGGGCCGCCGAAGTCCGCGCCCTCATCGACCTGGCACGCGAGACCGTGGCCCGGAACACCGGCTACGCGTTGGAGACGGAGATCGGGATGGTGGGCGACTTCCGATGATCCGGTGATCCCGACTACTCCTTCCTGAGGGCGACGGCCGGGTCCACGCGCGCCGCCCGCAGGGCCGGGCCCGACAGGGCCCAGAGGGCCGCCACGGAAAGCACCGCCACCACGATGACCATGGAGAGCGGATCCCCCGGCGCCACCCCGTAGAGAAGCCCGCGCAGCGCGTGCCCCGCGGCGAGGGATCCCACCAGCCCCAAGCTCGCCCCGACGGCCACGGGCAGTGACCCTGCCCGCACGACGTCGCGCACCACCGAGGCGACGTCGGCCCCGATGGCGCGCCTCACCCCGATCTCGCGGGTACGCGCCGCCACCAGCCCGGTGGCCACGGCGTAGACGCCCACGGCCCCGAGGATCAGCGCCATCCCCGCGAACACGGCGAGGAGCTGAAGGAGGAATCGCCGATCGGCTCCGTGCCTGCGCATCAAGGCCTCTCCCGTGGCCACGCCGTGCACCAGAACCCCGCCGCGCTCCGCGCCCAAGGCCTCCCTGAGGGCCGCCACCGTGGAAGCCTGGGTACCCGGCCGGACCCGCACGGCGAGGGTCCACGACGACGGCGGAGACGAGACCTGGGCGAGTGGACGATAGAAGACGGGAAACGACTCGCTGTCCCCACCCCGATTCCGCGTGGCCGATACGATACCCACGATGGTGAGGGGTCTATCGTGGCCGTCCAGCCCGATGCTCACCCGCCGACCCAAGGGATCCGCCCCGTCCCCGTAGACGGCCCGCGCGAAGGACGCGTCGACGACCACCACGTCCGTGGTCCCCTCGGAATCACCAGCGTCCAGCGCACGGCCGTCCACGATCTCCATGCCCAGAGCCCGGAACCAGCCCGCCGACGAGGGCCGCCACGCCACATCGGGACCGTCCTCGAATCCGTTCGGGCCTTCGATGCGGGCCGTCGCCCGAGCACCGATCTCGGTGGGATCCTGACTGGAGAGCGCCGCCTCGACCACCCCCGGGACCGCTCGGGCGCGCTCCACGAGACGTCGCCACTCGCCGCGCTGGGCGTCCGGAGACCGGGCATCCAGGCCGGGCACCTCGATGCGCACGGTCTCCAGGCTCTGAGGCCGGAAGCCCGGCGCCACGCCTCCCAGAGCGACGACGCTTCGCGCGAGCAGCACGGTGGAGGAGAGGAGGACCACCGCCAGGGCCACCTCCACGGCCACCACCACCGCCGGTCCCCTTCCCCCGCCGGTGGTCCGTCCTGTCGCCAGGCGCCGTCGGAAGGCCCGAGCGGCGTCCGAAGCCGGCAGCATCCCACAGAGCAACGTGGCCACCGCCGTCACTCCCAGGGCGAGCCACGCCATGTCCCCTTGCACCCGGAGCTCGTCCAGGCGTGGCACCGACGCCGGGAGCCACGCGCGCAGGGCCGGGATGCCCAGTGCTGCCCCTACGAAGCCGAGGACTCCACCCGAGCCGCAGACCAGGACGGTCCGGAGGAGCACGAGTCTGGCGTTCCTCCATCCCGACGAGCCGAGTGCCGCCCGCACCGTCAGCTCACGTCGCTCACCCAGCCAGCGCACCAGGCTCAGTGCCGCGATGTTGGCGCACGTCGCCGCGAGCACCAGCGCGCATGCAGCCAGCAGGAGCAGAAGGAGCGGCCGACTCGCCGCGACCGTGGATTCCTTCAAGCTCCGGAGGGCAAGCCCCTGGTCGGGGGCATGTTCGGGATGGCGTCGTCGGAGCTCCAGGGCCAGGTCTCCGGCCTCGCTTCGGGCCTGATCCAGTGACGTGCCCGGCGCGAGCCTCCCCACGACCTCGAAGTACCAGGCATCGCGCATCTCCACCACCCTTCCCCCCAGGTCCCCGGCGGGCGGCACCTCGTGCGGAGCGCGGATCCAGAGATCGGCTCCGTCGGGAAACGCGAACCCCGGGGGCGCCACGCCCACCACGGTCAGGAGCGCTCCGTCCACGCGGAAGCGCGATCCCAGCACGTCCCTCCGTCCGCCCAGCTGCTGGGACCAGAGGGCGTGGCCCAGCACGACCTCCTGCACGGCCCCGTCCAGACGGAGCTCGGGAACGAAGCCACGCCCCAGCACCGGCTCCACGGCCAGTCCCTGGAAGAAGTTGCCGGACACCGTCGCCGCGTCCTGGCGCACCCAT
>CAYGKI010000025.1:7238-17376 GCA_964350235.1 uncultured Gemmatimonadaceae bacterium
GAGAAGCTCCGCAGGCGACTACGCCAGTCCAGGTACCCGGCCGGCGATGCTCCACGCTCGCGGCCCTGGTGGACCTCGTGGATGGTCACGAGGCGATGGGACTCGGGATACGGCAGCGGGTCCCAGAGGATGCCTCGAGCGAGAGACCCAACCATGATGGTCGATCCCATCCCCAGCGCCAGCGTGAGCATGGAAGCGACCGTACCCGCCGGACGTCGGCGAAGCCCGCGCACGGCGTGCTTCAGATCCAGGATGCTCCCGCCGAACCACCTCCCCATCCATCCCACGCACCACCTCCCGTGTCGGATCCCAGTCCCGGATCGTCCGACAGGAGTACGACGAAAAAGGTTGCGGCTCAGCCTTCGGCGGCGAGCGCGGTGAGGGTGTCCGGGTCGATGTCGTGCCCCCCGGCGTACCGGACCCTGCGGACGGGATGCCCGAGCTCGACGAGGCGGGACGCTTCTTCCTCGGACAGCCGCTCGTTGCGGAGGGCCCGGTCCTCGTCTCCACGCACCAGGACCACGTCGACCCCGGCCCAAGCGTCCGCGGCGGTCGCCATGTCCAGGTCCGGTGGCAGGAAGTCGCCCCAAAAGATGGCCCTGGCGGGTCGCGTACGCCCATGGGTCAGCCACCGCGCGGCCGTGGCCACGCCCTGGGAGAACCCCAGCAGATGCAGTCTTGGCTCCTTCGCCCCACCCAGAGCCGCCTCGTGGACGACCCGCTCCACCAGGAGGTCGAGGAAGCGCAGGTAGTCCTGGATCTCCTCCTCCCGGGCCTCCCGTGTCATCCAGGTCGCCCCCACCACCGACTCGGGCCCGTGCCGACCCGGCTCGTTGGCGACGTAGAACCGGTTCAGCGCCTCCGGGGCGACGATGAGACGGGAACCGTCGTCCACGGGAGCGAACCTCCGGAGGAACCGTCCGGCGAGCTGGCCATAGCCATGAAGGACCAACCAGATCTCCGACGCGTCTGCGGGGCCGAGCGTGAGGTATCGGGCCGTCTTGGGAATCTCGATGGTGTGCGACCGACCCAGCCTACGTCCCCCGTCGCTCACGGCCGCACGTCCTGGAACGGCATGCCCAGAGCCTGGAGATCGGGCAGGCTCTTGTCCCGATCCGACAAGACGGGGTCCGCCAGCGGCCATTCGATGCCCACTTCCGGATCGTCCCAGCGGAAGCCGCGGTCGAGATCCGGGTCGAACTCCGCCGTCACCTTGTACGCCACCAGGGCCTGGTCGCCCAGCACGCAGTACCCGTGGGCGAAGCCTTCGGGGATCCAGAGGGCGGCGCCGTCTCCCTCCTCGAGGGTGCACCCTACCCATCCGCCGAACGTGGGCGACTCCGCCCGGAGATCGACGGCCACGTCGAAGACCCGGCCCCTGAGCACCGAGACCAGCTTGCCCTGGGCGGCCGGAGGCAGCTGGAAATGCATGCCCCTCAGCACGCCCCGCTCCGAGTGGACCACATTGTCCTGGACGAATCGGGCGTGGATGCCCGCCTCCGCGAAAGCGCTGGCCCGGTAACGCTCCATGAACCAGCCTCGCACGTCCCGGCGAAGGGTCGGGCGCGCGAGGATCACGTCAGGGATGTCCAGCGGCTCGAAGGTGAAGCTCATGTAGGTGACGGGAGAGGAGCTGGAGGGGGACGACCGGCCAAAGCTGGTCCCCCTCTCGTGCCGTGGCAACCACGCCCCACCTCGTCAGGACACGGTGACCTCGTCGATGATCAGCCGCCTGAGCGCTCTCCCGAACCGGGCCCTGACACGGAAGGCCAGGAGGACGGACACCACGCCGATCCCGATGGCCAGCCCCCACCAGATGCCCGGCGGTCCCCATCCCATCCGGAATCCCAGCCACGCGCTCACGGGAAGCCCGAAGAACCAGAACCCCACCAGCGTCAGGACCATGGGCGCGCGGGTGTCCGCCACGCCTCTCAGAGCGCCCGAAGCCACGACCTGGAGCCCGTCGAAGACCTGGAAGACCCCCGCGATGGGAAGGAGCATGGAAGTGACGGCGACCACGCCGGGGACGGTGCTGAACCAACGCGCGAACCAACCGGGCACGGTGAGGAACGCGACGGCCGTCACCACCATGAACCCCGTCCCCACGAGGATTCCGGCCCCGGCGAACCGGCGGGCGCCGGGAGGATCCGCCCGTCCTACGGCCTGGCCCACGAGCACGCTGGTGGCCTGCGCGACGCCTACGGGAACCATGAAGGTCAGCGCCGCGAGTTGCAGGGCCACCTGATGGCTCGCCACGGCCACGGTGCCCAGCAGCCCCATGAGAAGCCCCGCGGCGCCGAAGACGCCGAACTCCAGGAACTGTTGGGCGCCGATGGGCGCTCCCACGTCCAGGACCCTCCGCATGGGCTTCCATCGCGCCGCGTCCCGTCGCAGGGGAATGAGGGACGGCCGCAGCACGCTCCAGCTCCCCGCCAGGAGCGCCAGCGCCATGAACCAGCGGCTCAGCGTCGTCGCCCACGAAGAGCCCACCGCACCCAACGCGGGCGCGCCCAGGTTCCCGAAGACCAGGATCCAGTTCATGAAGACGTTGAAGACGTTGGCCACCACCACCGTCACCAGGATGGGGCGGACCTGACCCAGGGCCTGGAGGCTCTGTCTCAGCACCACGAAGGCGTAGAACGGGAAGACGCCCGGGACCAGCGCGTGGGCGTACGCCGCGGCGACGGGCACCACGTCCACCGGCTGTCGCGCCGCGGCGAGCAGCGGGCCGGCGGGCAGGAGGAGCAGCGTGGCCAGGAGCGTCAGCCCACCCGAGATGACGAGCCCCCGCTGGACGGCGCGAGCCACCCCGACCTGGTCGTCCGCCCCGACGGCCTGGGAGACCACCGGATCCAGGGCGAAGAGGACGCCCATGCCGAAGACCGCCACTCCGAAGAAGTACAGATTGCCGATGGCCACCGCGGCCAGGTCGGTGGCCGACACCCGTCCGACCATGACGGTGTCCACTACCCCCATGGCCATCATGCCCACCTGGATGAGGGCGATGGGCAGGGCCAGGCCCAGGAGCGACCTGAGGTCACCCCCGAGGGGCCTGAATTCGAAGAGGCGGGCGGGCCGCCCCTCGGGTGGATGGGTGCTCATGCCAAGGAGGATCGCAGGGGTGATGGCGTGCTGGAAGAGCCGCCACGGGCAGGCTCGTTTCGTGGCACGGCGGGGGGACGGATGACCATCACAACCCTTTGCGCCGTGTTGCGAACCCATGCGACACCGGCAACGTTTCCCACCATCTTCCCCTCCCTTCTTCGCCAGGACCCACCGTGCCCGCCGACGCCGCCCCAGGCCCACGCCTTCTTTCGCTCTGGCGGCGCCTGTCAGGGTTCCCGGGCGGCTCGTGGATCTTCAGTCGCGTGCTCGGCCGCATGGTGCCCTACAGCGGGACACTGGGCGCCAGGGTGCTGCGTCTGGATCCAGGTCACGCACGGGTGCGGCTGCGGGACCGGCGGGGCGTGAGGAACCACCTGGGGTCCGTGCACGCCATCGCCCTGGCGAATCTGGGCGAGCTCACGTCGGGTCTGGCGGCGCTCACGGCGCTGACGCCGGGCGTGAGAGGCATCGTCACCGGCATCCGGGTGGAGTACCTGAAGAAGGCCCGCGGCCCACTGCTGGCGGAAGCCCGAGTGGACCTGCCTCACGTGACATCCGTCACCGATCACGAGGTGACCGCCGAGATCCGGGACGGAGCGGACGCCGTGGTGGCGCGCGTCCATGCCACCTGGCGCCTCGCGCCACCGTCCTGAGGTCATCCCCTCCCGATATCCGGGTAGCGCCAAGCCACCAGCAGGGCCAGCGGCAGGCCCAGCACCAGGGCGCCGAGAGCCAGGCGCATGAACAGGTCGGGCAGACACAAGAGCCTCTGGAGCCCCTGGAGAAACGGCATCAGCAGCACGGAGGAGACGGCGTAGGCCACGAAGACCTTCAGCAACCGCCACCAGGGGGACCCGGGCCCCTGCGTCATGGGGCCGGCAGCCCGGCCAGGAAACGGGACATGGCCTCCAGGAGCCCGTCCCGGTCCTCGACGTATGGAAAGTGCCCGCTCTCCAGCACCTCGAGGCGCCCCTGGGGCAGTGCCTGGGCCATCTCCATGGACATGCGCTCCGGCGGCAGGTCGTAGCGACCGTGGAGCACCAGCGTCGGAACGTCGATGCGGGAGAGCAAGGCCCAGCCGTCCATGGTCCCCAGCTCACCGCCGAGCAACGCGGCCACGTCCTGCCCCTGCCGCGCGGTGGCGGACGCCAGCGTGAGGTCCAGCTCACCCACACGGCGCGGGTCGCGCATGGCCGCCCGGAAGGCCACCTCGAAGACCCGCCCCAGGGTCGCGGGATCGCGGGCGGCGAAGCCCTCGGACGTGGTCAGCTCGGCGAGCTCGAGGGAATCCTCGACGCTCCGGGACTCCATCCGGCGTCGCTGGGTCTCGGCATTGAAGCGGGTACCCGGCTCCACCGGATTCATGAGGATGAGCGACCGGAGGCGATCGGGGTGTGCCCGAGCATACGCCAGGCCGATCCGGGATCCGAAGGAGTGGGTGAGGAGGTGCACCTGTTCGAAGCCCAGGGCCTCGCGCAGGGCCTCGATGTCGCCCACGAAGGCCCGGAGGCTGATGGTCTCCGGCCCGATGTCGGTGACGGATCGTCCGGTGCCGCGCTGGTCGTAGTAGACCAGCGTATGACGGGTGGCGAGGGCGTCCAGCCCTGGTCTCAGATAACGGTGGTCCAGTCCCGGCCCACCGTGCACCACGATGACCGGCTCACCTTCTCCCCGTACCTCGTAGAACAGGCGGGCGTCTTCCAGGCTCAGCATCCCCTGGCGGGCGGACTGCCCGTGGAGCACACCCGGATGGATCGCGCAGAGCGTCACCAGCATCGCCGGGAACCACGCCCGGGCTCCGGCGGACCTCGGACATGACATGGTGGGGATCCGTTCGCCTGACTCGCTGACCGTTGACTACCGACTTCGGCACCCGGAAGGGCACCGGTGGAATAGAACAGTCGCCCGGGCTCGAGTGAAGGGAGCCCGGAAGGGCCTCAGGCGTGGCTCACGTCGTCGGAGAGCGTGCTTCGGACCAGGCGGCCCGCGTATCCGGAGAAGGAGCCGTGGAGGTCGGGGTCGTAGGTGCGGGCGGCCTCGACGAGCACGGCGATCCCGCGGCGGACCAGCAACCTCTGGGACTGGCCCAGGCCGCGGTTGCGGATGGCCTCGTCCACGGCGACCCGGAGGTTGCTCATCACGAGCCGCTCCAGGGCCTCCGTGTCTCCTTCTCGTACCCTACGGACGAGGACCAACTCGTGCTCCTCGTCCAACAGGGGCTCCCGGCTGGCCGTAGTGACCAGTTCCCCGACAGGCGCGTCGGTCAGGTAGCTCGTCGTCGCTTCACGCATGGCAAGACGATCGGTAGGTGTCTCCGCACCGGCAAGGCCGGTCACGTATCCGTTACGCCCCGCCCAACAGCTTCGGTCAACCGGCCTCGGGAGCCGGCTCCAGCCCCGGGCCGCCCAGCTCCCGGCGGCCGCCGTCGATGCGGGTCCGCCGCGCGCCCACCGGCTCGGGCTCGGCAACCCACGGCTCGACCTCTTCACCCGCGTCCCGCCCACGGGCCGGCGCGGCTTCCCGCACGGTCTCTCGCACCGGCTCTTCCTCGCGGCGCACGTAGTGCCGCTTGAAGAAGTCCGCGAAATCGTCCACGAGCGAGTACATCACCGGCACCAGGACCAGCGTCAGGAACGTGGCGAAGAGCACACCGGCGATGATGGCCACGGCCATGGGGCCCCACCACGCGGCCTGCTCACCACCCCAGTAGAGCTCGGGGCTGAGCGAGCCATAGAGGCCGAAGAAGTCGAAGTTGAGGCCGACCGCCAGGGGAACCAGCCCCAGGGCCGTGGTGATGGCGGTGAGCACCACCGGACGGAAACGCGTCTTCCCGCCCTGCACCAACGCCTCGCGCCGGTTCATCCCATCCCTGGCCCTCAGGATGTCGATGTAGTCGATGAGGATGATGGCGTTGTTCACGACGATTCCGGCCAGCGAGATGATTCCCACGCCGGTATTGATGATCCCGAACGGCATCCGGAACACCATCAGGCCGATGAGCACGCCCACCGTGGACATGACCACGGAGGTCAGGATGATGACCGGCTTCACCACCGAATTGAACTGGCTGACGAGAATGAACGCGATGAGCAGCAGCGCGGTCAGGAAGGCGCCGCCCAGGAAGGCCTGTGCTTCTGCCTGGTCCTGGGACTGCCCGGTGTAGCGCAGCGTGTAGCCCGGGGGCAGCTCGCTCGCCTGGAAGTCGGCGAGAGCCTGCTGCACCTCCGCCAGAACCGCGTTGGAGTTGAGCCCCGCCGCCACGTCGGACGTGATGGTGGCCATCCGCTCCTGGTCCTTGCGCTTGATGGACCCGTACCCGTCCTCCACCGTCCATTCCGCCACCTGGACCAGGGGGACCTGGATCCCGCCTTCGGCCATCACCGTGAGGTCCCGGAGCGACTCCAGATCCTGCCGGTAGCGATCCGCAAGCCGGACGATGATGTCGTACTCGTCGTTGCCCGTCCGGTACTTGGCAGCCTCGACGCCGTTGATGGCGCCACGGACGGCGTTCCCCACGTCCATGGTGCTGAGGTCGTACAGCGCTGCCCGCTCACGGTCGACGTGGATGGACAGCTCTGCCCGTGCCTCGTCCAGGTCGCTCTCCAGCCCCACGAGCTTGGGGTAGACCGGTGCGTCCTGAAGGATCTGCAACACGCGATCGGAAAGCGCCTTGAGCGTGTTCGGCTCCTCACCGACGATCTCCACGCTCACCGGGGCGCCCTGTGCCGGGCCTTCGGCCGGCTTGTCCACGGTCACCGTGGCTCCCGCGATGTCGGTCCCCAGCGACTCCTGGAGCGACGCCAACACGTCGAACGCGTCGACCTCCCGGTCCTGGAAGTCCACCAGCGAGATGGTCACGCGCCCGGCCTCCGGTCCGCCGGGGCCACCACCCATGGGATTCCCGCCGCCACCACCACCGCCGGTGACCGCCACCACGGACTCCCAGTCCTCGTTCCCGAAGTATCCCTGGAGCGAGGCCTCGATGCGCTGGACCACTTCGTCCGTCACCACCGCGCGCGTACCCACCGGCGCCTCGAGGTCGACGATGATCTGCGCCGGCGGCATGGACTCGGGGAAGTACTCCACGCCCGCGTTGAACCGGGTGAACGCCGCCACCGTCACGAAGAACACCAGGACGGTGGCGCCCATGACGACCATCCTGTGTCTGAGCGCCCAGCGGAGGGACGGCTCGTACATCCGGTCGATCATGTGCGGCAGCGTGCGGTCCTGGAACCTCCGGCTCACGCCGTCCAGCACGAACCGATGCAGGGCCCATAGGACTGCAGCCGTGAGGGCGATGAGCACCGCAGTGAGCACGTTGGCCCCTGCCACCCCCAGCATGAGGAGCGCAGCCCCGCCGATGAGCGTCCAGCGCATGGCCGGCGTCATGGGCTCGCGAGGCGCACCGTCCAGCTTCATGAACATCGCGCACAGCGTGGGCACGATCACCAGCGCGACGAACAGCGAGCTGGTGAGCGTCGTGATGAGCGTCTTGGGCATATAGCCCATGAACGAACCCACCTCACCCGGCCAGAAAAGGAGCGGCGCGAACGCCGCCAGCGTGGTCGCCGTGGCGGCGATGACGGGAAGCGCCACCTCGCCGGTGGCCTTCTTGGCGGCCTCCACCCGGTCCCATCCTTCCTCGAGGAACCGATAGATGTTCTCCACCACCACGATGGCGTTGTCCACCAGCATCCCCAGGGCGAGGATGAGGCTGAACAGCACCACCATGTTCATGGAGATTCCCAACCCCTTCAGCACGATGAAGGAGAGGAACATGGATGCCGGAATCGAGATGGCGACGAAGACGGAGTTGCCCAGCCCCAGGAAGAACAGGAGCACGGCCACAATGAGGATCAGCCCGGAGAGGATGTTGTTCTCGAGGCTGGACACCATGTCCTCGATCTGCTCGGTCTGGTCCGACGTGATCTCCACTCGCGTGGTCGGCGGCAGAAGAGCCTGCATGCCGGCGATGGCCTCGTTCACCTGCGCAGACGTCTCGATGATGTTCGCGCCGGCTCGCTTCACGACGTCGAGCGTCACCACGGCGTTGCCACCGAGCCGAGCATAGCTGTCGCGCTCGGCGAAGCCGAAGTCCACCTCGGCCACGTCCCGGACGTAGATGGGTCGCCCACCGGAAACGGTGACGACCAGGTCCTCGATGACGGAGGGGTCTTCGAACTCACCATCCACGCGGAGCAGGTACTTCGCCGACCCCACGTCGATGGAGCCGCCAGGCACGTTCACGTTCTCCGAGCGAATGGCGTCCACCACGTCCGTGAGCGCCAGGCCGTAGAACTGGAGTCGGGCCAGGTCCACGTCGACCTTCACCTCCCGCTCCAGACCTCCGCGGAGATCGGCGCGCAGGACGTTGGGAATCTGCTCGATGCGGTCCTGCAGGTCCTCACCCAGCTCCTTGAGGCGCACCAGCCCGTATTCCCCGGACAGGTTCACCTGCATGATGGGCACCTCGGAGAAGTTGAACTCCAGGATGCTGGGCTCCTCGGCGTCCGCCGGAAGATCCGGCTTCGCCAGATCCACCTTCTCCCGGACCTTCTGGAGCGCCTCGTCCAGATTGATGCTGGTCCCGAACTCGGCGACGATGCTCGAATAGCCCTCCACCGAGGTGGAGCTGAGGACGTCGATCTCGGAGATGGTGCTGAGATCCTCCTCGATGACCCGTGTGATCTGGCTCTCGATGTCCGCCGGCGACACACCGGGATACACCGTATTCACCGCGATCATGGGAATCGGCAGCTCCGGGAACGACTCCTTCGGCGTAGCCCGATAGGAGAACACGCCCATGAGCGCGATGATCACGAGAAGCACCACGACGCTCGTCTTGTGGTCTACCGCGAAGCTCGCCGGACCGAACTCCTTGAATCGGTCCAGGAAGCCCTGGTCCCCTCGTCCTGGTTCAGCCATCTCTTCCCTTCCTCGATCAGTCATCGCCACCCACCACGTTCAATCGGTCGCCCTCGGCCACCGAGCGCTGCCCCACCACGATCAGGCGGTCTCCGGCCTCGAGACCGCTTTCCACCACTACACGGTTGTTCTGGCTGGGACCCACCACCACCTCGCGCTCCCGGGCCACACCGTCCTCCGCCACGAACACCACGTACCCGTCCTCCACCCGCACCAGCGCGTCCTGGGGCACCACGATGGCGTCATCCAAAGACCGCCGATCCACCACCACGTTGGCCACCATCTCCGGCTTCACCAGCGACTGGGGGTTGGACATGCTGATCTCGATGGGGAACGTGCGGTTCTGCGGGCTCACGCTGGATCCGACGTAGGCGATGCTCGCCGGGAATGCCTGGCCCGGAAGCACGTCGAAGTAGACCGTCGCCCGTCCTCCGGGACGAACGTCCGGAGCGTATCGCTCGGGAACACCCGCGGCGACCTTCACCCGAGCGAGCGCGACCACTCGGGCCACCGTCTGGCCCGGACTCACCATGGAGCCGATCTCCACGCGACGCTCGTCGAGAACCCCGTCGAACGGAGCACGGATGGTGGTGCGGGCCAGGCGAGCCTCGAGTCCCTGCAGGTTGGCGGCGGTCTGCTCCGCGGCGAACCGGGCCTCCAGATAGGCGATCTCCGAGCCCACCTGGTCCTCCTCCCAGAGCCTCTTCCGGCGCTCCCAGGTCTGCTGTGCCAGCTCGGCCTGGGCGCGGGCCTGGGCTACCTGGGCCTGCAGCACGTCGTCGTCGATCTTGAGGATAGGCTCACCCGCGCTGACGCGAGCGCCCTTCTCCACCAGGATCTCCTCGATCATCCCGCTTTCCTCGGCCGCGACGAGCACGTCCTGGTCGGCCAGGGCGACCCCGGTCAAGCGGATCTGCTCCAGAAACTCCTCCGGGCGCACCTCGGTGACCTCGACGTTGATGACCCGGGAGAAGCCTTCCGCCTGCTCCGAGGCGTTGTCCGCCTGGGCATCTCCGCCACATCCCGCCACCAGGGCCGCAGCCACCAGAGGCAATCCTCGCATCGTCCACGTCCGCTTCATGATCGTCCTCTCGTCGATATGCCTGCT
>CAYGKI010000026.1:0-3208 GCA_964350235.1 uncultured Gemmatimonadaceae bacterium
GACGATGCGGTCGAACGGCTCGTACCGGTCACGAGCCGCCTGATACGCGCGATCGCCGCCCAGCATCCAACGGATCACCAGGGTCGGTTGATCGTGGGGCGACAGCAGGCTCGTCTGGCGCTCCAGGGCCGGCATGGACGGGTGGACCACGTATCCGTGGGCCGCGCCCACGCGCTCGAGAAGGTCTCGATACGCCTCGGTGAGCAGCTCGGGTGTCCGAAGCTCCACCGCGTACAGGGGCCCCGGGGGCAGGGCGCGCATGAAGCGCTCCAGGCGTTCGGTGAACGCACGGATGCCACCGAACTTCTCCGGCCGTCCCGGGGAGAACTGGAAGAGCAGCGGCCCGAGCTTGTCGCCGAGCCCCTCCACGGCCGGCTCCACCACTTCCCGCGCCGCGTACCCGGGGTCGAGGAAGTCCGGGTTGGGCGTGGAGCGTCCGGGGGCGTCGGGGTCGCCCGGGGAGGTGACTCGCCGGTCCGCCTTCACCAGGAAGCGAAATCCGTCGGGGACGGCCTCGGCATACCCTCGGAAAACGTCCGCCGGCAGGGGCCGGTAGTAGGTCCGGTCCACGCCCACGGTGCGAAAGAGGGGGTGCCGTGCGTAGGCCGCGAGCCCCGAGCGCGCCAGCACCGCGGCCGAGACGTCACGGTCGTAGACGATCCCCGCCCAGCCGGGAAAGCTCCAGGAGGAGGTGCCAAGACGCACCCCTTTTGGAAGCTCGCCGGCGGTACACGCCACGGCATCGGCGACGGTGGCCGGTCCCACGGAGCCCGCCGGCGTGCCCACGGAGGGCTCGGATTCGGGGAAGAGTCCAAGCTGCTGGGTCATCACGTGCTCCGGGGCGCGCGAGGCTGAACTCCATGGTTCGGAGGGGGCGCGCTACCTTGCGGTATGAACGTCCAGATCTTCGGCGTGAAGAACGACGCCACGGTACGCAAGGCGCTACGCTTCTTCAAGGAGCGGCGCATCCAGACCCACTTCGTGGACTTCAAGCAACGCGAGCCCTACAAGGGCGAGCTGCGAAGATTCTTCGATCGTTTCGGGGAGGACCGGCTCATCGACCGGGAATCGAAGCGCTTTCAGGCGCTCGGCCTCCACACCGCCCATTACGGGCCGGCCCGGTGGATGGAAATCGCCATGGACGAGCCCCTCATCCTGCGGATGCCTCTGATCCGACACGGCAACCAGCTCACGGTGGGCCTGGCCGAGGAAGAGTGGAAGGCCTGGGCGGACGCAGGCTGACCCCGGCTCCGGCCTTCGAGACGCAGGGTCGCGGGCGGGCGCCGTAGCACGCCGCCCGCGGCCCGCGGACGGGTCAGGAGATGGGACGGCTCCTCGGGACGAGCCGCACCGACCAGATGCCCGAGTTGGTGTCCGAGAAGAACACGTGGCCCTTGTGGGGCATGGTGCCCCAGACCATGGTCGCGTTCGGGGTGTACCCCGCCGGTGACGCCGACTTGAACACGGCGATCTCGCGGCCCTGCGTGTACAGGTTCCCCATGAGCTCTCCGCTCACGTCCACCACCCGGAGGCCGCCTTCGTAGTAGGCCTGGTAGAGCTTGTCGTCCTCCACCCACATGTTGTGCGTCCCGAACTCCGGAACCTCGTAGCGAGCCACCATCTCCGGGTTCTCGGGGTCGGTGAAGTCGACCACCTGGATGTATCCCCGGGTGACCAGGGGGATGCCGCCGGTCCCGGTCCCGGGGTCGTACTGGTCGGCGTACGAGCCCATGGAGGAGGGATAGCCCGCCCAGGCCAGCCCTCGCCGGTTCATGATCTCGTCACCCAGGAAGAGGTACGTCTTCCCGGTGGATTCCTGGAAGTAGGGGAACGCCGCGTGGGTGGCGCCGCTGGGGGTGGCGTAGGAGGTGACGAAGACCGGGTTCTCCGGGGATCCGCCCCACCGGCCGTTCCCCACGTCCACCACCACCACGCCCACCTCCCACTCGGAGGAATACGCCAGCCCGTCGTGCACCCACACGTCGTGGAGCCGCGAGTTGGGGTGGTTGTACTCGGACACGAAGCGCGGGGCGTAGATGTCCGTCATGTCCACGATGACGTACTTGTCGCCGTTGGACAGCGCGTACAGGTAGTCGTCTTCGGCGAACATGTTGTGGACGCCACCTGTGATGCCTTCGTCGAAGACGGACGCCACCACCGGGTTGCGCGGGTCCGCCATGTCCACGATGACCAGCCCGTCCCGGCGGTTGGTGGCCCCCTCGCGAGAGAGGACGGCGTACCGGCCGTCCGGAGAGGCCTTCACGTCGTTGACCGTGCGGGCGTCCACCTGAAGCGAGTCGATCTTCTGGATGGCGCCCGGATCGCTGACGTCGTAGAAGAACGCGTATCCCCCCGACACCTTCGATCCGGTGATGGCGTAGTCCCGGCCGTCCACACCCTCGAAGACCCATATGTCCGTCGTCCTGTACCAGGTCTCCAGGGCGTGTCCGGTCACCTCCACCTCCTGGACCACGTCCCTGGGCGTGGCGCGGAACGCGTGCCTCGCGGAGAGGGGGCCGGCCGTGGCCACTACGGTGTGGATGCCGGGCACGTCCGCCACGTACGCTCCCTCGCGGATCTGACCCGTGGCGGGCACGCCGAGCATGCCGTCGGTGGGCGTGTAGCTATGGCTCCAGCTCACCGGGACGTCGGTGATCCGATTGCCCGCCTCGTCACGAAGAACGGCGTCGAAGCGCACGACGTCACCGGTCCGCGCTTCCTCCACGCCGCCCTGCAGATCCAGGGAGGTCGCCGGGAACGGGCGGATCTGGTGGGTCACCGACGCCTCGCCCCGCTCGAACGCCGCGGAGATCACCACCGTGCCGGGGGCGCGGCCGGTCACGTTGCCGAAGTCGTCCACCGTGGCGACGGCGGGGTCGGACGAAGACCACGTGACCGGCGCGTCGGGGCGCACGCTGCCGTCCTCGTGGAGGGCCCGGGCTCCGTGACCCAGGGTCGTTCCCACGTACAACGTCCCGGCTTCCGGGGTGACGCGGATCTGGCTGACCGCCGGCCACCTCACCGTCACGGGCACGGTCAGACGCGGCGCGTCGTCGCCGACTCCGGACAGCACGGCCGTGAGGAAGATCGAGGAGCGGATCGGAAGCATGCCGGTACGATGACCCGCGGCCACGCGCCGCACAACGCCACATGCCCGTCCCGCCTCCGACCGCCGCGCGTCCGTCCACGCCGACGGCCCGCCGCGTCG
>CAYGKI010000026.1:3218-4222 GCA_964350235.1 uncultured Gemmatimonadaceae bacterium
GGAAGATCTCGTGGTCTCCGGGCTCCACGCCCGTGACCCAACCGTCCTCCACTTCCACGGAGCCCCGTGGCCCCACGATCCGGAGCGGGACATCCACCACCTCGCCACGCCCGTCGAGGACGCGGGCGGAGAACGCCACGCGCTCGCCGGCCTCGAGCGACAGGCGCTCGGCGCTGGGCTCGATGCGGAGCTCGGAGAGGGAAGCGTCCTGGGCCGAAAGAGGCGCCAGCGAGGCCGCGAGGAGCAGGGCGAAGCCCGAGACGAGGCTGGAACGGATCATGGCGTGAACGGTTGGAGGAGGTGCGTGAGCGAGGGTCGGGCCGGTGGAGCGCCTACAGGGTCACGTCGCCGGGCTCGACCACCAGGGCAATGTGGCTTCCGTCGGGGCTCACCGCGAGACGTGTCACCCGAACGTTGTATTCGGTGAGGTCCGCCACCAGCGACCAGCCCGCGCTCCCCGGCGTCCACGCATGGATCTGCGCGCCCCGGGCCATGAGCACCGAGCCGTCGGGGGTCCAGGCGTGGAAGTCGCCGTTCCCCACCGTCTCCACCAGGGGCGTCACCGTGCCGTCCGGGTCGTACCGGTTGAGGACGGCTGTGGCGTCCTCGGCGATGGTGACGAAGCTCACCGAGGAGGTCCCGGGGATGGATCGGATGGACCGCCCGATCCCTTCCGCCACGAGCCTCGGCGCGCCGCCCGACAGGTCGGCGATCTGAAGGGTGGGCGGCGACCCGAGCACGAAGAGGGCCACCGTGGACGCATCCATCCAGGCGTGGTACCCCACGGGCGCCAGGTCCGGGAGAAGCACGGATGCCTCGGAGCCGTCGAAGGGGATTCTCCAGAGGCGCTGGGTGGAGTCCGCCTCCACCCGTACCACCGACAGACCGGACCCGTCAGGGAGCGGGGTCGGGGAGTACTCGCTTTCCGGAGCGCTCCGCGTCACCTGCTCGAAGGGCCCGTCCAGGCGGTAGAGGAAGATCTCCGCCTGGCCCGAGTGCTCGTC
>CAYGKI010000026.1:4232-17125 GCA_964350235.1 uncultured Gemmatimonadaceae bacterium
GGTCGGGGAGTACTCGCTTTCCGGATCTTTTAGTGATACCGCGACCACCGAGACCTACACGCGCGAGTGCACTCTTTCCCTACGCGCCGCGCGTCCGATCTCGCCCCGGGACATGAGGACCGAGCCGTCGGGGCTGAAGTAGGGCTGATTGTCGTATCCGGCCCGGTGGATCGCTTCGCGAGGAGGGCCCATCACCAGGTTCCCGTCCCGGCGGTCCAGCTCTGCCAGCCAGATGTCCGGATCCAGCGGGAACGTGGGCCGGTCGGACTCGGACGTGGCGCCCGGCGTCGACTCGGGAGCGTCGCCGCCGCAGGACGTGGCGACGAGTGCCAGAGCGGCGAGGACCGGCGGGATGGCGAAGATGGGTCTCATGGGGCGCCCGTGTCGGGAGTGCGTGGGAGACGACGGCATCAATTTAGCGACCCGTCGGTGGCAGGGCTGATATATTGGCGCGTCCGCCCAACGTCCCCAGCCTCCGCGACCCGCCGATCACGTGAAAGGAGCCCGGGTGAGCCCAGACATGGACCATGCCCGCCTGGCCACGGTCACCATTCCGGCGCCCGACCTGCGCCCCGAGGCTTTCCTCGCCCAGGGCGCGGGGTCGAGGCGTGGCTTCTGGGCCCGAGGGGATCGCTGGGTGGCCCACCGGGGGAGCGCGGCCGAGATCGTGGTGGACCGGCCGCCCGACCAGCACGACCGTTTCGCCGAGGTCGCCGGGAAAGCCAGGCAGATCGCGGGGGACCCGGTGCTCCTCCCTGGCGCGACCCGGGCTCCCCGCATCCGGTTCTACGGAGGCTTCTCCTTTCGGGACGGACATCGTGCGTCAGGTCCCTGGGCCGACTTCCCGCGGGCGCGGTTCCTCGTACCCGAGCTCGAGCTGGAGGGGGACGTTTCCGGCGACGCCTGGCTCCGCGCACGCGCGCGTGCGGCGCGAGGGAAAGAGGACGAGACGCTTGCGCGTCTCCGACACCTCGCGGAGGTGACCCGGGCGGAGCTCGCGGCCTCCGTCGACCAGGCGCGGGTGGCGACGCCCATCTCCTGCAGGCTCCGCGCCGGGGCGCGGGATGCCTGGGAGGATGCGGTCCGCGCGTGCCTGGACGCGATTCGCACGGGAGGGATCAGCAAGGCGGTCCTGGCCCGGACCCTTTCGGTCCACCTGGAGCGGAGGGTGGATCCGGTGGACGTGGTGATGCACCTCTGGAGGGCGAACCGCGGCAGCCACGTGTTCCTCTTCGAGCCCGAGCCCGACGCGGCCCTGGTGGGCGCGGCGCCGGAGACCGTGGCCACCCTGAAGGACGGCGTCTTCCACGCCACCGCGGTGGCGGGATCGATCCGGCGGGGCAGCACGCCGCGCGAGCAGGCGGAGCTGGCGGCCAGGCTCCTGGCGAGCGACAAGGACAGGGCGGAGCAGCGGATCGCCCTGGACGACATGATCGCGCGGCTGTCCACCGTGGCGCAGCAGATCCGGTCGGATCCTCAACCACACGTGCTCACCCTGGCCCGTATCCAGCACCTGGAGACGGAGATCAGGGCCAGCGTGCCGTCGGGCGTGGGCGTGCTGGACCTTCTTCGGATCCTCCACCCCACGCCGGCGGTGTGCGGGCTTCCCCGGGATGCCGCCCTCGAGGTCCTCGCCCACCACGAGCCGTTCGACCGCGGCTGGTACGCGGGGCCCGTGGGCTGGTTCGATCCCGAGGGCAACGGCGTGTTCGCGCCGGCCCTTCGCACCGGGGTCTCGCAGGGATCGGAATGGACCCTTTTCGCAGGCGCCGGCATCGTGGATGGGTCTGTGCCGGCGTCGGAATGGGAGGAGACGGGCATCAAGCTCGAGCCCATGCTCGAGGCGCTCCGTGCCGGCGGGGCCCGCCTGGACCGACTCGACCAGGTGGAGGGCGGGGACGGAGAGACCGCGGACGCCGAGCTTCGTTCCGGAGCCGGCGGGACGAGGGGCGGGTGAGCTCCGGCCTCACCAACACCGTGTGGGCACGGGCCTGGGCCGAGGAGCTCGCCCGGTCCGGCGTGGTCGAGATCGCGGTGGCGCCGGGCTCCCGCTCCACCCCCCTGGTGCTGGCTCTGGCCCGAGACGAACGCTTTCGCCTGCGCGTCCACCTGGACGAGCGATCGGCGGCGTTCTTCGCCCTGGGCGTGGGGAAGGCGACGGGCCGGCCTGCCGCCGTGGTGACCACGTCCGGGTCGGCGGTGGCCAACCTGTTCCCGGCCGTGGTGGAGGCGGGGCAGGCGGAGACGCCGCTGCTCGTGCTCACCGCGGACCGCCCGTTCAGGCTCCGCGGCGCCGACGCCAATCAGGCCATCGACCAGGTGCGCCTGTTCGGCACCCACGTGCGCGCGTCGCTCGAGGCCGGACCTCCCTCTGCGGAGGCCGCCGATCTCCGGCACCTCCGGGGCCTGGCGGCACGGGCCGTCGACCTGGCCGTCGGTCCTCCAGGCGGCCCGGTCCACGTGAATTTTCCGTTCGACAAGCCTCTCGAGCCCACGGAGGAGGGCCTGGAGCCCCTGGCGCGACGGAGCCCCGTGGCCGTCACCGGGCGCCCCGACGAGCGCCCCTACGTCTCCATCCATCGGGGCCGGGCCGTTCCCACCACCGAGACGGTGGAGCGGCTCGCGGCAGCGTGTGCCGAAGGGCGCGGCCTGGTGGTGGCCGGTCCCCATCCCGAGCCGTGGCGCGTCGGTCCCGCAGTGCTCCGCTTCGCCGCCCGGACAGGCTTCCCGGTGCTCGCCGATCCCCTCTCGGGGGCGCGATTCGGCCCTGACTTCGGAGCGCTCCGTCCCGCCGCCTACGACCTGGTCCTTCGGAGTCCGGAGGTGAGGGAGCTGCTGAGGCCCTCGGTGATCGTCCGTGTGGGCGCATCACCCACGTCCGCCGCGCTGCAGGAGGCCCTGGCCGGCTGGGACGGTGCCGAGTACCTGGTCATCGACGAGGGTGGGCGTTGGAAGGACCATGGGGGCACGGCCACGGAGTATCTGGTGGCCGATCCCGTCTCGGCCCTCCAGGCGCTGGCGGATCGCATGGCGGCCGGCGGGTCCGGGTCGGGCGACCCACGGGCGGAAGCCACGCCCGCACCCCCGGCCATGGCCGGCCACCCCCCGTCCACCGCGCAGCAGCGAGAAGGGGAGGCCACCGACGCGTGGACCCGCGACTGGGCGGGCGTGGACGCGGCCGCGCGTGAGGCCCTCGGCCAGCCGGACGCGGAAGGAGTCCCCGCCCATGAGGGAGCGGTATGGCCCGCGTTGGCCCGGGCGCTGTCCCGAGCCACGGTGTTCGTGTCCAACTCCATGCCGGTGCGCGACCTCGACGCCTTCGCCCTTCCGTCCACCCGGAGCTGGACCGTCCTGGGGAACCGGGGTGCGAGCGGCATCGATGGTATCGTGTCCACTGCCTTCGGGGTGGCCGCCGCCAGCGCCGGACCGGTGGTATGCGTTCTCGGGGACCTGGCCTTCTTCCACGACCAGAACGGACTGCTCTGGGCCCGGGAGCAGGACCTGGGCGTGGTCTTCGTCCTGGTGGACAACGACGGGGGAGGGATCTTCCACATGCTGCCCATCGCGGAGCACGAGCCCGAGTTCACGCGCTTCTTCGCCACACCGCATGGGCTGGATTTCGAGCATGCCGCCGCGCTGCACGGGATCGAGCTCCGCGACGTGACCGCGTCCACGTTGGCCGGGGCGGTGGGCGAGGCCGTGGGCGCGGGCCGGACCGTGGTCCTACGGCTCCGGTCGGAACGGGTGGCGGCCAGGGCACGGCGGTCCGAGCTCGTCGGTGCCGTGGGGCGGGCCGCGCGGGCCGCCCTGTCGAGCGCCTCCGCCGGTCCGTCCGAGCACGGCCTGGAGCCGAGTTGAGCTCCTCTTCGGCAATGTCGCGCCCACGGGCCTGGCTCCTGGCTTCCCGTCCGAAGACCCTCACCGCAGCGCTGGCCCCCGTCCTGGCGGGCACCGCATTGGCCGCCCATCACGGGGTGGCGGACTTCGGCCCGGCCCTGGCGGCTTTGCTCGGCGCCGGCCTCATCCAGATCGGCACCAACCTGGCCAACGACTACTACGACTTCGTCCGCGGCACGGATACGGACGAGCGCGTGGGCCCCGTCCGGGTCACCCAGGCCGGGATCCTCCCTCCCGCGTCGGTGAAGAGGGGCATGATGGTGGCCCTGGGCCTGGCGTTCCTGGTGGGCATCTACCTGGCCGCCGTGGGAGGGTGGCCCATCGTGCTCATCGGCTTGGCGTCGCTGGCGTGCGCGGTCCTGTACACGGGGGGACCGTTTCCCCTGGCGTACCACGGGCTCGGCGACCTTTTCGTCTTCGTCTTCTTCGGTCTCGTCGCCGTGGGTGGCACCTACTGGGTGCAGGGGCTGGCCTGGCCTCCCGACGCGATCCTGGCCGGCACGGGCCTGGGCGCGCTGAGCACCGCCATCCTCGTGGTCAACAATCTTCGGGACCTCCCCACGGATGCCCGGGCGGGGAAGCGAACCCTGGCCGTGCGTATAGGGCGGACGGGGAGCAGGGTGGAGTACATTCTTCTCCTGCTCGCCGCCGCCGCCGTGCCGCCGTGGGGGGTGCTCCGGCTGGCGTGGCCACCGGCGACGCTCTTGGCGTGCCTGGCCATGGGGACGGCCATCGGTCCGGCGAGGACGGTGCTGACCTATGAGGAGCCCGCAGAGCTCCTTCCCACGCTGGGGGCCACCGCCCGGGTCGTGGCGCTGTACGGAGCCTTCCTCGCCCTGGGGCTCGCCGTGGGATGAGCGTCATGGACGTGGCCGGGGTGGGCCTGGGCGGTGGCGATCCACAGCGGGGGGTGCTCTGGACGGCGGCCGGCGCCTTCACCGCCGAGGCGCTCGTCCGCGCCGTGGACCACCGCGCGTCGGCGCTCCGCACCGAGGGCGCCCGTCCTGGCCACCTCTGGCCGATGGTCATTGACCCCGACGCGGAGGGAATCGTCACGCTCCTGGCTTCGTGGCGGTTGGGCGCCGTTCCCGTCCCCCTGAACGTGCGACTCACCGAGCCGGAGCGGGCCACGGCCGTCGCGAGCCTCACGGCGGCGCCACCCGGGACCCAGGCCGTGCTCTGGACTTCGGGGACGTCCGGTGCGCCACGGGGGGTCGCTCTGGGCGCGGAGGGCCTTCGGGGCCATGTCCACGCGGTCTCCCGACGCCTCGGGCTGGACGGTTCCGAGGTGTGGCTCGCGTCGCTCTCTCCGGCGCACGTCGGAGGGCTCGCTCTCATCGCCCGGGCCCTGCTCACCGGAGCCGCGCTGGTCGCGCCGGGCGCGCTGGACACCCACGGACTCGTCCGGCTGCTGAGACAGAGGGCGACGCCGGAGAGGCCCGCGGTGACGCACCTCTCGCTGGTGCCCACCCAGCTCGACCGGCTGCTCCACGCCCGGGGCGGCGACCCCGCGCCGCCTCGTCTACGGTGCGTTCTGGTGGGCGGGGCCCACGCTCCGGTGGATCTTGTGCGGGCGGCGGTGGAGCTGGGCTGGCCCGTGGCCCTCACCTACGGGATGACGGAGATGTGGTCCCAGGTCGCCACGGCCCCGCCCGACGAGACCCGTTCGCGGCCGGGCACGGTGGGGCGTCCGCTGCCAGGCGTGGAGATCCGTCTCGAGGAGGACGGCTCGGTCTCGGTGAAGGGGCCGACGCGGGCGCTGGGCTACCTGGGCTCGGAGGGCGCCCGGTCCCTGGCCGACGAGGACGGCTGGTATCGAACCGGGGACTTCGGCGTCCAGGACCCGGACGGGTACCTCACCATCACCGGCCGGGGCTCGGACCGTATCGTGACCGGCGGCGTGAACGTCGATCCTCTGGAGGTGGAGGAGGTTCTCCGGGCCCACCCCGCCGTCCGCGAGGCGACGGTGGTGGGCCTTCCCAGCGCGGAGTGGGGGGAGACCGTGGCCGCTCTGGTCGTGCCCTTCTGGGACACGTTCGATCTCGCCGACGTGGAGCGGTGGATCCGTTCACGGCTGAGCGGGCCCAAGCGGCCCCGGCTGTGGAAGGTGGAGGGTGCCCTTCCCAGGAACGCCAACGGGAAGGTGGATCGCGCGGCGGTGCGGGCGAAGCTCTCCGGCCCCTGAGGCGCGTGGGGGCCCGGGGGGCAGCCCCGGGCTCCGTGGCCTGGCCCGCTCCCTTGCATCCGGTGACGGCCGGGGCCCATGTTCGCGCCCCATGAGCCCACCCGGACCGCCCTCCCACTTCCTTCCCAGGACCCGCACCGGGCGGGTGACCACGGTGACGTTCCTGCTTCTGTTCGCCCTGTGCATGCCGCCGGTGACGCACACGGTGCTGAACCGGATCGAGCCCGTGGTGTTGGGTGTGCCGTTCATCTGGCTGTCCCTGCTCGTCGTCTACGTCCTGCTCATCGGGGTCCTGATCCGGGCCTACCGCTCGGGAGTCTGACGCGTCATGGAGGCATGGGCCGTGGCCACCGGACTCATCTTCCTCTACCTCGTGGCGACCGTGGTGCTCGGGGTGGTGGCCAACCGTCGCATGACCGTGGACCTGGAGGACTTCCTCCTCTACGGGCGTCGAGCCGGGTTCGTGGTCCTCTACCTGACCGTGGTGGCGACCTTCCACTCGGCCTTCGCCTTCCTGGGCTCGGGAGGGTTCTTCTACACCCACGGCGTCGGATTCTGGATGGCCGGCACGTGGACGGTGCTCGTGGGCGCCATCACGTACGTGCTGGGGACCCGGATCTGGGCGCTGGGCAAGGCCTTCGGATACATGACGCCGGCGGACATGCTCGCCGACTTCTACGAGTCCGAGGCGGTGCGGGTGGTGGTGGCCGTCGTGTCCGTGGTCTTCACCATCCTGTACATCCAGGTCCAGGCCCAGGGGCTCGGATACATCATCAACGTGGCGTCCGGCGGTCGGATCTCGTTCGAGGTCGGCACGTTGATCCTCCTGGTGGTGGCCGCCGCCTACCTCGTGGCCGGGGGCCTGCGTGCGGTCTACTGGACCGACGTCCTGCAGGGGATCTGGATGTACGTGGCCGTCTGGGTGGGGGCGCTGTATCTGTCCTTCGAGCTCTTCGGCGGCCCCCTCGAGCTGGTGCGGGCGGTGATGGCGGAACGGCCCGATCTCCTCACCCTCCCTGGGCCCCAGGGCTTCTTCACGCCGGGGATGTGGCTGGGCATGACCCTCACGCTGTCGTTCGGCATCGTGTTCCAGCCTCACATGATGATCCGTTACTACACCGCGGTGGACGCCAAGACGCTGAAGCTGCTGGGTGCCACCACGCCCATCTACCTGGTCTCGCTCTACATCCCCACGGCGCTGGTGGGCCTGGGCGGCGCCCTGGTCATGCCCGGCCTCGAGGTCCCGGACCGCATCTTCCCGGAGCTGCTGTTCGCCCATGCCCCTGCCTGGTTGACGGGCGCCATCCTCGCCGGTGCCACGGCCGCCGCCATGTCCACGCTCGACTCCATTCTCCACGCCAACATGACCGTGCTCACGCGCGACGTGTATCAGCGGTACGTGGCCCGGGACCGGACCCAGGCACACTACGTGGCGTTCGGGCGCGCCACCGTGCTGGTGCTGCTGGCCGTGGGATACGTCCTTTCGGTCCGCACCTTCGACTTCCTGGTGGTCCTGGTCACGCTCTCCGGCTCGGGGGCGCTTCAGCTCATGCCCGGGATTCTGGGCGTCTGCTTCCCGGGCCGCCGAACCCTCACCAGGGCCGGGGTGCTCTCCGGTATCGGGGCCGGGCTGGCCACGCTCTACCTCACCCTGGTGGTCTTCCCGCATCCCTTCGGCATGCACGGCGCGGTCTGGTCCCTGGTGGTGAACGCACTGGTGGCCGTGGTCGTGTCCCGCTTCACCATGGCGCCGTCCGACGAGACCCTGGAACGTGTTCACGGCGAGCTGGAGCGCTTCGTGTACGGCGGAGACGCCGCCCCCACAGGACGAGAATCATGACCCTCCCTCCCCGCAGTCCCCGTCGTCGTGGCGACCCGGCCCGCCTCCGCGCGACCGTCGTCCCCGCCACCGTGCTCCTGGGGATCCTGGCCGCATCCCCTCTCGCCGGGCAGGTGCAGCAGGAGCCCGAGGGGCCCCTGGTGGGCCCGGAGAACGGATCCCTGGTGGTGGTGGGAGGGGCCATGGCTTCGGCGGAGATCTACCGACGCTTCATCGAACTCGCCGGTGGGCCGGACGCGCACCTCGTGATGATCCCCACGGCCGGTGGACAGGACGACTACGATCACCGCTACGGCGGGCTCACCCCCTGGCGGGAGCATGGGGCACGGAACATCACCGTGCTTCACACCACCGACCCCGAGGTGGCTGATACCGAGGCCTTCGTGGAGCCGCTGATGACGGCGGACGGTGTCTTCTTCTTCGGAGGTCGGCAGTGGCGTCTGGTGGACGCCTACGGGGGCACCCGCGCCGAGGAGGAGATTCGGCGGGTGTTGGACCGGGGCGGGGTGGTGGGTGGCACCTCGGCGGGTGCTTCCATCCAGGGATCGTTCCTCGTCAGGGGCGACACCCGCAGCAATCAGGTGGTGGTGGGCGACCACCAGCGAGGCTTCGGATACCTCCGGGGGGTGGGGATCGACCAGCACGTCCTCAGGCGGAACAGGCACTTCGATTTCCTCGAGGTGTGGGAAACCCACCCCGACCTGCTGGGCATCGGCCTGGACGAGGACACGGCCATCGTGGTCCGGGGAGACCGGTTCGAGGTCATCGGGCGCTCGTACGTCCTCATCTACGATCCCGAGACGGTGACCACCGGCGGCGGCCCGTTCTACTTCCTGTCGCCCGGAGACGCGTTCGACCTGGCCGAGAGACGTCCCATGCGGCCGGGGAGCATCATGCAGTCCGTTCCCGGAGTGCTGCCGCGGGACCCGGGCAACCCCTGAGGCGGGTGGCCGCATCGATGTACGCGTGGACCGACGGGGGCCGTCGAAGCCACCATGGAAGGCACGAGGCTCGGATCGCAGACGCACGGAGGAAGTCGTGATGGATGGGCTTGGATCGAGGACCGCTACCCTGACGCTGGGCCTGCTCCTGTCGGCTGCGGCGGGTGCCGCCGGACAGGTGACCCTGGACGCTCCCGAGGAGCGATTCCCCGAGGACTTCGGAACCATCCAGTCGGTCCGGGAGCTGCCCGACGGGCGGGTGCTGGTGGCGGATCCGCTGGCGCGCTCGCTCTTCGTCGTGGACATGACGACGGGGACCCGGGTGGTGGTGGGACGGCAGGGTCAGGGTCCCGACGAATACATGCAGCCCGATGCCGTGTGGCCGCTTCCCGGGGATTCGACGCTGTTGGTCGATCTGGGGAACGGGCGCCTGGTGGCCCTCGGGCCGGATCTCGAGTTCGGACCCACCATGCCCATCGCCCAGGGTGATCCCCGTCCCGGATCCGGAGCACCGTTCAATCTGGCTCTGCCCCAGGCCGTGGACGGGCAGGGCCGCCTCTACACCAGGGCGTTGGGAATGGGCGGAGGCCCATCCGGGGAGCTGCCCGACTCCGGCTCCGTGCTCCGCATCGAGCGCGGCACGCGAGCCTCCCAGTCCGTGGCGACGGTCAAGCTCCAGGACCGGGTCCAGAGCGTGAGCGGCGGCGCCAACGAGCGCAGCGTCCAGATCGAGCCGGTACCCCTGTCCCCCGAGGATGCGTGGGGTGTGGCGTCCGACGGAGCCGTGGTGGTGGCGCGCGCCGGCTCGGCCCGGGTGGAGTGGATCGCGCCCGACGGCTCCGTGACGCGAGGGTCGCCGGTCTCCTACGATCCGGTGCGTATCGGCACCGACGAGAAGGAGGAGTGGCTGCTGGACGAGGGACGGTCGGGAGGAGGGATCGGCGTGGCGGTGTCGGTGGAGAACGGCTCCGTGTCCACGCGGCTCGGCCGGGGAATGGCCATGGGCGGAGGCGGGCCCCGGGAGATCGACCGGTACACCTGGCCGGACGCCATGCCACCCTTCCGCGCCGGGCGGGTGCCCGTGGATCCGCGGGGGCGTGCCTGGGTGGCCCGTGCCGCCGAAGCCGGGGCGCCCTCGACCTACGACATCTTCGACCGGGCCGCGCAGCGCGTCGGCACCATCCGCTTCGCGCCGGGGGCCAGGGTGGTGGGCTTCGGTGCCGCGCACGTGTACGTCGTCACCTTCGACGACTTCGATCTGGCGTATCTTCAGAAGCACGACATGCCCTGACCGGAGCGGTCGCTCCAGGACGGGCTCGCACCGCCTCATCAAAAACGGGGAGGTGCGTGTCTGTACGAGTGACGGGGACAATCCCCCAGCGGGGCTACGGTCACACGGCCGCTGGCACCGCCGGAAATGGCCCCGTATACTGGGAGTCGGGCCGGTGGGGCGTCATGGCCCCCCGGGACGTGGCTCAGTGACTCGTGTGGACCCAAAGGAGGCTGGATGAAATCCTCGTCGTTGCCCGCGCTGGTGGTGGGCGCCGCGCTGCTCGCCGCCGGTACGTCAGGGGGCGTGGGCACGTCGGGAGACGTGAAGCCCACCGAGGGTCTCTTCGACCCCTCCGGGGCCGCGGTCCACATGACCGCCGACACCGAGGCGGAGGTCATCGATCGCTACTGCGTCCGGTGTCACAGCGATCGACGGCTTCAAGGGAACCTTTCCTTGGAGGACTTCGATCCCGCTTCCCCGGAGGAGCAGCTCCGGGTCGCCGAGCGGCTCATCGTGAAGCTCCGCACGGGAATGATGCCTCCTCCGGGCGCGAACCGACCGGCCGGAGATACCCTCTCGGCTCTGGTGGCCAGCATCGAGGAGCGCATCGACGCCCACGCCGCCCGGGATCCGAACCCTGGCGCCCGTACGTTCCAGCGGCTCAACCAGGCCGAGTACACGCGCTCCATCAAGGACCTCCTCGGTCTCGAGATCGACGCGGGCGATTATCTGCCCCTGGACACCAAGGCGGAGAACTTCGACAACATCGCCGACGTCCAGCTGCTGTCGCCGACGCTGCTCGACGCCTACCTGAACGCCGCTGCCGAGATCAGCCGGCTCGCGGTGGGCGACCCGGACGCCACCTACGCCGAGCGGACGTACACGGTCTCCGGCTACGTGTCGCAGGACGAGCGCGTGCCCGGAGCCCCCTTCGGAACGCGCGGCGGCGTCAGCGTGGTGCACAACTTCCCGGCCGACGGCGAGTACGTGTTCCGGGTGATTCCGGAGCACACCACCACGGGTGAGGGCTTCTTCGGGCAGATCGCCCGCTACGAGCAGATCGAGGTTTCCATCAACGGTGAGCGCAAAGCGCTGCTCGACCTCGATCAATGGATGACCATCCGCGATCCCCAGGGGATCGAGATGCAGACGGAGCCGATCTTCGTCACCGCGGGGCCGCAGCGGGTGACGGCGGCGTTCATTCGCCGGGCCGAAGGGCCCGCCGAGGACCTGGTTTCGCCGCACGACTGGACCCTGGCCGACCGGCACACGGGGATGAGCGGCTACGGCCTCACCTTGCTGCCTCATCTCAGGGACCTGGTCGTCGCGGGTCCCACCAGGGTCACGGGCGTTTCCGACAATCCCGTCCGTGACCGGATCTTCTCCTGCCGGCCCGTCACGGCCGAGGAGGAGCGCCCCTGCGCCGAGCAGATCCTCACCGGTATCGCGGCGGACGCCTACAGGAGGCCTCTCACCGAGCGCGATCGAGAGGCCCTGCTCCGGTTCTACGACTACGGCTCGGAGGAAGGCGGGTTCGAGATCGGTGTCCGCACCGGCTTGCAGGCCGTGCTGGCCAGCCCGTACTTCATCTTCCGGTTCGAGGGTGCGCCGGAGGACGTGTCCCCCGGCACCATCTACCCGCTGGACGACGCCGCGCTGGCGTCCAGGCTCTCGTTCTTCCTGTGGGGCGCGCCCCCGGACGACGAGCTCCGCAACGCGGCCATGGCCGGACGGCTCTCCGACGAGGGGGAGCTGGAGCGCCAGGTCCGTCGCATGCTCGAGGACCCGCGCTCCGAGGCGCTCGCCACGCGCTTCGCCGCGCAGTGGCTGCGGCTGCAGGATCTGGAGAAGGTGCATCCCGACCAGTTCTGGTTCCCCGACTTCGATCAGCAGCTGGCCAACTCGATGCGCCGGGAGACGGAGCTGTTCTTCCACAGCCTGGTTCGTGAAGACCGTCCCCTGAGCGAATTCTACCTCGCCGACTACACGTTCGTGAACGAGCGTCTGGCGCGGCATTACGGGATCGAAGGCGTGGTGGGCGACCGATTCCAGCGCGTGAGCTATCCCGACGAGAACCGGCGCGGCATCCTGGGCCACGGCAGCGTTCTGACGCTGACGTCCCATGCGGGCCGGACGTCGCCGGTGCTCAGAGGCAAGTGGGTCATGGAGGTGCTTCTGGGCTCGCCGCCTCCGCCGCCGCCGCCGGGCGTGCCGCCGTTGGAGGAGACGTCCGACGAGGTGAGCGACGGGAGGATGCTCACCACCAAGGACCGCATGGAGCAGCACCGGGCGAACCCCACCTGCAACGCCTGCCATCGGGTCATCGATCCCATCGGGCTCGCGTTGGACAACTTCGGCGTCACCGGGAAGTGGCGCATCAAGGAGAACGGGGTGGCCCTGGACACCCGCGGGGAGCTCTACGACGGCACGCCCATCGAGAGTCCCGGCCAGCTCACCGATGCGCTGGTGGATCGGTCGATCCCGCTCTTCAGGACCTTTACGAACAACCTGATGGCGTATGCCCTCGGACGGCTCGTGGGCTACGAGGATCAGCCCATGGTCAGGGAGATCGTCCGCCAGGCCGAAGACGACGACTACAGGATGTCTGCGTTCATCCTGGGTGTTGTGAAGAGTGACGCGTTCCGGATGCAACGTGCCGGGACGTTCGCGGAAGACGCGGCGAACTGAACAGGAGACTGGAGAACATGGAATTCATCACCGGCAAGAAGCTCGAGCGGCGCACCTTCCTCAAGGGAG
>CAYGKI010000027.1:0-1950 GCA_964350235.1 uncultured Gemmatimonadaceae bacterium
CCCGGGTCGCCGGCGAGAATAATGACCCACCCGCGGTACACGGGCGAGGCCTCCAACTCCTCCCAGAACGCACGCCCCCCGCCCCGCGCGCCACAGTCGATGACCGCGGCGTCCACGTCCGAATGCTTCAGAAACATTCGGCCTTCGTCCACGGACCCGTAGTGGACGACCTCATGCCCCGATCGCCGGAGCACCAGAGTCAGAGCGGTCGTGAGCGATGGATCGTCCTCGACGATCAGGACTCGCATCGAACGACTCGTATTCAGGTGTTTGCCAGGGGGGGCGACTGGAAGATGGCGACGCGGGGCCGTGGGTCAACGGTGCCGCGCTAAATGTTTCCAAGCCGCGACCGATAATGCCAGAAGATCGGGTCGGAGAGACCGAGCCGGTCAGGCGCAAGGATGCGCGAACCTACGCTCAGGGAGGAGATCGATGAGGATCAACACCAACGTCGCGGCGATGAACACGCTGCGCTCGCTGGCCAAGACGGACCAGGCCATCACGCGGTCCATCGGACGGCTGTCCACCGGCTTCCGGATCAACCGTGCCGCCGACGACGCGGCCGGTCTCGGTATCGCCAACCAGCTCGCCGCCGACCTGCGGTCGCTGAGGCAGGCCACCCGGAACGCCGAGCAGGCCAACTCGCTGCTTCAGGTGGCCGAAGGTGGCGCACAGGGTATCCAGAGCATTCTGGAGCGCATGAAGGAGCTCGCCAGCCAGGCGGCTTCCGACAACGTGGACACCGACGGCCGGGCCCGGATCGACACCGAGTACAAGGAGCTGGTGGTGGAGATGGACCGGATCGCCGACTCCACCGAGTTCAGCGGCGTGGCTCTCCTCGACGGAACGGCCGCGACCCTGGAGTTCGTCGTGGGCGCGTCGGGCACCATCGCCAACGACAAGATCTCCCTGACGGCCATCGACCTGACGGCGACGACGCTGGGTATCGCGTCCGACATGACCAGCGACACGAACGCCGAAGCGCTTCTGACGGCCATCGACGCGGCCATCGCCACGGTGTCCGACGCCTTCGCCACCATCGGTGCGAAGCAGAACCGCCTGGACATCGCGCTGACCCAGGTGCGGATCACCACCGAGAACTTCGCTGCGTCGGAGTCGGTCATCCGTGACGCCGACATGGCGGCGGAGATCACCGAGCTCACCAAGAACCAGATCCTGTCCCAGTCCGGAATCTCCGTGCTGGCGCAGGCGAACTCGCAGTCGCAGTCGGTCTTGGCACTGCTCAACTGATGACCTGGTCCCGGCGGGTCGGGGGTCGCGTACGCGGCCCCCGCCCGTTCGAGGACCCTTGAGGCTCCTCCCCGGAGGAGCCGAGGACTGAGGAGGCATGGACGCTCTGGCATCCATCAGCGGACTGGCGACGGGCATCGATTTCAGGGGCATCGTCGACCAGATCATCGAGGTCGAGTCGCAGCGGCTCGACTACCTCCGCGTGGGGATCACCCGCGCCTCCTCGCAGCAGGACGCCTGGGGTGAGGTTCGCACCCTGCTGGAGACCCTTCGGGACGCCAGCGAGGCGCTCCGGACGGGCACCGGCCTCAGCGGATTCCTCACGCAGGTGCGAGGCGGAAGCCCCGGTCTGCTGGAGGTCTCCGCCGACGCCGCCGCGACACCCGGAACGCACCAGGTGCGCATCCTCCAGCGTGCCCAGACGGCGACGCTGGGCTCGGCGCTCCAGACTTCCGGCATCACGGCGCTGGGGCTGGAGGGGAGCTTCGTAGTGGGTGGATCGGTGGTGGAGGTAGCGACCGGTGACAGCCTGCAGGACATCGCCGCCGCCATCAACGCCACCAACACCGGCACCGACGCCAGCGGCGTGTCGGCTTCCATCGTGGGTGCCGGTGGATCGTATCGGATGATCCTCCGCGCTGCCGAGGGCGGCGCCGGGGGCCTGGACGTCCGCGACGTGGACGGCGTCCTTTCCGACCT
>CAYGKI010000027.1:1960-8757 GCA_964350235.1 uncultured Gemmatimonadaceae bacterium
TCTCCCCGGCCGCGCGCCGCTTCGATAAAGACCGAAAGGTTTTCGCAAACGGCGCGCTGACCGACGAAACGCTGAAGGCGATCTTTGGCCCGCCGAGCCGGCTTGCGCGCACCCAGCCGACCAACTTCGCCGATGGCGATTCACCGCCGATGCTGCTGGTCAGCGGGCTCGACGACACCACCGTCCTGAAGCACCGCACCAGCGGTGGCTTCGACGGCGACGTCTTCGACGATGCCACCGCCGCCGTCGGTGGGCTCCTGGGCTTCCAGGGCGTTGCCCCCTCCGGAACCGTGACGCTCGGTGCCGGTGCAGCCGCATTCACCGTGGGCCTGGACCTGTCCACGCTCTCGCTGGAGGGCGTGCGCGACGCCATCAACGCCGCGGCGGCCGGAGCCGGGTCGTCCATGCGTGCCTCCATCGAGGAGGTGGATCAGGGCGGGGCGACGGGCTACCGGCTGGCGCTGGAAGGGTCGGCGGCGGCCACGGACGATGGCGGGGTGCTTCAGGCCCTCGGGATCGTCGAGTCCGGAAGGGCCACGGTCCAGCACAGGCTCCAGGGGGATGTGCTCCACGCGGGGGCCCCGGGCACGCCGGCATCGGACGCCACGCTGCTCACGGATCTCCTCGACGGGGCCGCCAACGCGGGCGTGAGCGCTGGCGACACCATTCTCTTCCAGGGCCGTGGCCACGACGGGACCGCATTCTCCTTCGTGCACACCGTTCAGGCGGGAGACACCCTGGGCACCCTGGCCACCCGCTTGGAGGGGGCGGAGGGATTCAACGGCTCGGCCACGGTCTCCGTGTCGGCGGAGGGACGTCTCGAGGTCACCGCCGTCGAAGGCGGCGGCAGCCAGCTGTCCCTGAGTGCTTTCGCCGGCAACGAGGGTGGAGGGCTCCTGGATCTCGGCGCCTTCGAGGTGGCGGAGGAGGGGCGCCGCCGCGAGCTCACCCAAGGCCAGGACGCCATGGTGGAGATCGACGGGTTCGTGGTCTCCAGCACGTCGAACTCCATCTCCGACGTGCTTCCCGGGGTCACCCTGGACCTGTTGGGTGCCGATCCCGGCGAGCTGCTCGAGGTGGACATCACCCGTGACGTGGCCGCGGGCGTGGAGGCGCTGCGTGCCTTCGTGGACGCCTACAACGCCGTGGCCGAGTACGTGAATCGAGGCGTCGGCGTCATCGGATCCGCGCGTCCCCCCCTGGCAGGCGACTCGGTGCTGCGCAACGCGGGCCGTCAGATCCGGTCCGCGCTGGAGACGGTCCTTCCCGCCGGACCGAGCGGAGCGCCCCGGCGCCTGGGCGAGATCGGGATCACGGTGGGTCGGGATGGGCGGTACGAGTTGGACGAGGCGGTCGCCACCGAGGCCCTCCAGTCCGGCGCCGCGGAGGTGCTCCGGCTGTTCGGCGCGGTTCCCGGCGGCGGGACTCCGCCAGAGGTGGGAACGCCCGAGGCGGGCGTGGGCGGGGCCGTGCGTGAGGTCCTGGATCAGCTCCTGGGGACGGAGAACGGGTCCATCGACGCGCTCATCGACCGCATCGACGAGGGCAGCAACCGCCTGGAGGAGCGCCTCTTCCAGAGAGAGCTCAGGCTGGACGAGCGCCGGGCCAGGCTGCTGGCGCAGTTCTCGGCCCTCGAGAGCGCCATGGCCCGCGCTCAGGCGCAGTCGGAGCGCCTGGCGGGACAGCTGGCGTCGCTGCCGGGAGCCGGTGACCGATGAGCCACTACGCGCCGGGAGGACGTCGCATGGACGATCCCAGGGCAGCCTACCAGCGGGCCCGCGTGACCTCCGCGACACCCGCGGAGCTGGTGGTCCTGTTGTACGAGCGATTGCTGGCGGATCTGAAGGGAGCGGCGGCCGCCATGAGGGCCGGAGACGTGCCCACCAAGGCGCGGCGGGTGCAGAACGCCACCGACATCCTCCTCGAGCTCTTCGGGTCGCTGGACGAAGAGCAGGGCGGCGAGGTCACCCAGCGGCTGGCGGCGCTCTACAACTACATGATCGGTCGGATCGGTGAGGCCAGTCGGGCCATGGATCCCACCGTGCTGGATGAGCTCGCAGGACATGTGGAGTCCCTGACGGTGGCGTGGCGACAGGTGGCCGGCGAGCACGGATCCTCCTCGGCAGCCCGCCCCAGCTGAGGCCGGCGCTTGGAGCCCGTACGCCCCACCCGGCCCGTCTCCCCCGTCATGAGCGCCTGGATCGAGCGCCGCCGTCGCCATCTCGCGGCGCAGCTCGCCGCCGCCGACGAGGAGCGTTGGGACGACCTCGCCCGACTGGTGGCCGAGACGGAGGAGGAGGAGATGCCGGCTGTGGACGCGCTCTCCACGGAGGACCGGCAGGGCGCCCAGTCCCTCCTCGAGGAGGCGGATCTCCTGAACCGGAAGCTGGCGGCGGCCAGAGAGCGCCTGCGTGCGGCCCTGGAGGAACCCGCGAGGGACCACCGGGCCGGAGCGGGGCCGCATGCACAGACCGACGGTCGAGGCCAGCGGCTGGACGGGTACGTATGAGTCGCTCGCGGTGGATTCCGGAGCGGCCTTCAAGTCTCTTCGACGCGTGCCGATACTCCCGCGGAGGAGGAAGACCATGACGATCAACCCCGCAGGACCTGCCGGGGGTCGGACGCCCCCCGCCCAGGGCGCCCCCCGGGAACAGAACGCCAGGGATCCACGGATGGAGTCCGACGGAGCCGTCCGTGGCGACCGTGTCGAGATCTCTTCGGAGGCGCGTGCGCTCGCCGCCGAGGGAGACGTGGACCGCGTACCGTTCACCGAGACGCGACTCCAGGAGCTCCGCGAGCTCATCGACTCCGGTCACTACGATCGCCCCGAGGTGGTGGCGGAGCTCGCGCGGCGTCTGGCCGATTCGGGTGATCTCGGATGAGCGTGCCGACCCCGTCGGCCGGGCCCCTTCCCGACGATCTCCTTCTCGGATCCAGCGAGACCGCGCGCCGCGCCGAGCGGATCGTGCGACGGTTCGTCCTCGACCCCGAGCCCGATCCCATGGCGGCCGGTGGACTGGTGGATCGGCTCACGTGGGCCATCGCCGCACTCGAGTCCTCCAGAGAGGAGGACGACGGCGGGGTAGCGGGGTAGACCCTTGGACAAGGCTTCCATCGTCGGTGTCGTCATGGGCACCGGCCTCGTACTGGCCGCCATCCTCCTCGGCGGGAGCCTCGGGACCTTCGTCAACGTCCAGGGAATGCTCATCGTCGCCGGAGGCACCTTCGCCGCGACCAGCATCGCGTTCCCCACGGAGGAGCTCAAGCTCATCTGGCCGGTGTCCCGCCGCGTCTTCAAGGATCCAGGGGACGAGATGGTGGAGATCTCCCAGTTCCTGGTGCAGGCCATGTCGATCCTGAAGCGCGACGGACCCGTGGCGCTGGAGAACGTGGCCGAGAAGGCGCCCACCAAGCCCCTGGCCAAGGGCCTCATGCTCATCGCCGACGGGGCCTCCGGCCAGACCATCCGCGAGATCCTGGCCACCGAGCGGAAGTACATGGAGGAGCACCACCGGGCGGGGCAGAAGATCTTCTCCGAGATGGGGAAGTACGCCCCCGCGTTCGGCATGGTGGGCACGCTCATCGGCCTGGTGCAGATGCTGTCGGACATGAGCGATCCGGACGCCATCGGACCGGCCATGGCGGTGGCCCTCCTGACGACGTTCTACGGCGCTGTCCTGGCCAACCTCATCTTCATCCCCATGGTCACGAAGCTGGACCGGCGGATCCAGATCGAGGTGTCGCAGATCGAGCTGGCCATCATCGGGCTGGACGCCATGAACAGGAACGACACCGTGCAGATCCTCCGGGAGAAGCTCGGCGCCTTCCTGAATCAGATGGAGGCCAAGGCCCAGGCCGTGCTCCAGGCGGCATGAGGCGCTCCTGATGGAGGAGCAGCCAGGAGGCTTCGACGCGCCGGCATCGGCACCGGTGGAGGAGGAGGGGGCACCCACCTGGGTGGTGACCTTCGGGGACATGATGAGTCTGCTCCTCACCTTCTTCATCCTCATGTACTCCATGTCGGAGCTGAAGCAGGACCGGTTCCTCGTCGCGAGCCAGTCGCTGCGTGAAGCCATGGGGTCCACGGGGGAGACGCCGCCGGAGGATCCCCAGGGCCTCCTCCCGCCGCAGCCCGAGCCGGACAGCACCGGCGCCGCCACGGGACCGGAAGCCACACCCACCGAGACCTCCGAGGGTGTGGACGCGTATCTGGAGACCTTCGCGGAGGCGTACATGGCCATGCTCGCCGAGCGGCTGGAGCGCCTCATCGAGGCTCAGGGCCTGGACAGCCGCACGGTGGAGGTGGTCACCCTGGAAGACGGCGTCTACCTGAGGATCCGCGACGCGGCGCTGTTCGCGTCCGGCGACGCCGTCCTCGGGTCCCAGGGGCGCACCATCGTCACGGCTCTGGCCGAGATCACCGGCTCGCTGGAGATCCCCACGGTCGTGGCCGGGCACGCCGACGATCGACCCATCGCCACGGATCGTTACCCCTCGAACTGGGAGCTCTCCGCCGCTCGCGCCGCCGGGGTGGCGCGTTTCCTGGTGTCCACGGGACAGCGACCGTCCATGGTCAAGGTGGAGTCGTACGGGGAGCACGCACCGGTGGCGGACAACGGGACCGCGGAAGGTCGCTCGAAGAACCGTCGCGTGGAGCTGTTCTTCAGCCGGGACGAGATCCGACGTGCCGCCCTGCGGCTCGCCGAAGGCGAGGTGGCCGGAGCGATGGACCAGGAGCCGCCGCCGGCGGATGGCGTGGCCGGATCGGAGATCGCCCCGGCGGCCACCGGATCCCAGGGCGGCTAGCTCCGGCCCGACGCCCCGGCCACCAGCGCGTCCGCCACCGCGGTCCGGAGCTCGTCCAGGGACAGGGGCTTGGACACGAATCCGTCCATGCCCACCTCCAGGCATCGCTCGCGGTCCGAGTCCTTCACGCTGGCCGTCAGCGCGAGAATCGGGACCCTCTGCTCGGGCGGCTCTTCCTCCCGGATCCGGGCGGTGGCTTCGAATCCATCCATCCGGGGCATCTGGCAGTCCATGAGGATGAGGTCGAAGCGCTGGTTCCGTGCCGCGTCCACGGCTTCCTGGCCGTCCTCGGCGAGGGTGACGTCGATGCCCATGCCTTCGAGGAGGACGGTGGCGATGTGGCGATTCACGTCCACGTCTTCGGCCAGGAGCACGGAGCGTCCCGGGAAGGTGGTCGGCGTGGGTGTCGCCGGGTCGACTCGGGTGATGTCCGAGTCGTCCGGATGGAGCACCCTCCGCACGAGGGTCCTGAGCCGGCGCTCGACGATGGGCTTGGCCAGGGCGTGGGTGAATCCCGGAGGCAGGGTGTCCGAGCCGGTGCGGCGTGATCCGCGGAGCACGGCCAGGTCGAGTCCGGCGCCACGGGTCCGCTCCACCCCTTCCGCGAAGAGCCGGCAGACGCCGTCTCCCAACCCTTCGTCCACCAGGATCAGACGAGGCTCTTCCCCTGCCGCGACCGATGACTCGAGCCAGGCCAGGGCCCGCTCTGGATCGTCCACCGTGTGGACGCCGAGGCCCATGGCCTCCGCCTGGGCCACCAGCAGCGGACTCTGGAACGTGGAGAGGCCGACGGCCAGGAGCGTCACGGGCGGCCCCGGCCGGTGGGCTCCTTCCGAGACCTGGGCGCCGGTCTCCAGGGGGAGGGAGACGTGGAACGTCGATCCGGATCCCGGGCTGCTCTCGGCCCGGATGGTCCCGCCCATGAGGTGGGTCAGCTCGCGGCAGATGGCGAGTCCCAGCCCCGTGCCCCCGAACTTGCGCGTGGTGGACGTGTCCGCCTGCTCGAACTTCTCGAAGATCGCCTCCAGCTTGTCCGGATCGATCCCGATGCCCGTATCCTTCACGGAGATGCGGATGTTGGATGGACACGAGGGGTCGGGACCCACGCGAACCGACACGTGTCCCTGCGACGTGAACTTCACCGCGTTCCCCACCAGGTTCATCACCACCTGTCGCGTTCGGCCCGGATCCGCCAGGAAGTGCCGCGGGGCCCGGGGGTCGTACCAGGCCCCGATCTCGAGACCTTTGTCCAGAGCCTGCTGGGCGAGGAGATCCACCACGTCCTCCACGATCTCCTTCAAATCCGTGGGTACGGCTTCCAGGGATAGCTGACCAGCCTCGATCTTCGAGAAGTCCAGGAGGTCGTTGATGAGCAGGAGAAGACTTCTGGCGGATCGCTCCGCGGCTTCGGCGAACTCCCGCTCTTCGGGCGCCAATGGCGACTCCAGGAGGAGGCCCGTCATCCCGAGGACGCCGTTGATGGGCGTCCGGATCTCATGGCTCATGTTGGCCAGGAACTCGCTCTTGGCGGCGTTGGCCTTGCGGGCCGCCCGCTCCGAGTCGCGCAGCGCGCGGGTCCGTCTGCGGACCGTCTCCTCCAGGGTACGGTTGTGCGACTCGAGCGTCCTGTAGAGGGCTCCGCTCTCCATGACGGCCGCGCAGTTCTGCATGAGAATGGACATGACGATCTGGCCCATCTCCGGAATGAACGGAGCGTCGTCGCCCAGGGCCCCCATGAACATCCCCACGATGCGCGACGGTGTGGCGAGCACGTGGAGCATGACGGACCCGGCCATGAAGCGGCCGGGCACGATGACGGGACGATCCTGGTACAGCGCCCACCCGAACGTTCCTTCGGCCACCTGCCATTCCAGCTCCGCCGCCACCTCCCCTCGACGGTGTTGCGGATCCACCACCGCGACTTCGAACTCGAGCTCGCCTACGGCCGGGCAGACCAGCCCGATGGTGCCGAACTCGAAGATCCTGTGGAG
>CAYGKI010000027.1:8767-13427 GCA_964350235.1 uncultured Gemmatimonadaceae bacterium
GCTTCCGGCGTGTTGTCCGAGGGAGAGCCCGCGTGGAAGGTCGGCCCGAGGGCCGCAACGGCGTCCAGGGTGTCCCGGAGCCAGAGACCGGCGTCGCTGGCGGCATACTCCATGACGCTGTGCGCCGGGCTCCGACCCGATCCATAGGACGGCATGAAGCGAGCGTCAGGCGGCGAGTCCCAGGAGATGGACCGCCGCGGCATACTGACGGTCGAACTCCTCCACCACCGAAGGGATCATGCGGGGATCCAGCTCCAGCCTGCTCCACGCGGACTGGGAGACGGGGGATACGAATCTCTCTCCGCTGCTCCCCGCGCTCAGGGCGGTGACCAGGATGTCGGCCACGTGCACGGTGGCCGCCTCCATGGGGTAGCGCTGGGCTTTCACCGGGTCGTGGTGGTACTCCAGGGCCTCGGAGAGGGCGCCCGCCATGTTCCAGCGTCGCATGAGGATGCCCGCGACGGTGCCATGGTCGAATCCCAGGCGGGATCGTTCGACTTCGTAGAGGAGCCGGCCGTCGCGGCTGGCCTCCTCGAGGATATGGCGGGCCGCGTCCGGGGCCCGGAGGAAGAGGATCAGCCGTCCCACGTCGTGGAGGATGCCCGCTACCAGGAACCGCTCCACGTTGCCTTCACGCCGGACTCCGGCGAGGATGCGCGCCGCGACGCCGCACGCCAGGCTGTGGGTCCAGAACCTGGAGACGTCGATGATGTCGCTGGGGATGCGTTCGAACATGTCCATGACGGACGTGGCCAGCGCCAGGTCGCGGACCTGGGACGTGCCGACGACGCTCACGGCCTGGGAGACCGTGTCGATCTTCTTGGGAAACGAGAAGAACGCCGAGTTGACCAGCTTGAGGAGACGGGCTGTCAGGGCCGTGTCCTGTCGGATGACGTTGGCCACGTCGCCAGCGCCGCCGCGAGGGTGGTTGATGACATCCATGAGCCGCTGGTAGACGATGGGGGGCGACCCCAGCTCCGGGGAGTCGTCCACCAGCTGCTGCGCGGTGAGGGCTCGGGGATCGGCGATCATTCCACGGCCGCGGTCTGGCGCTGCAGCTCCTCGGCGCGACGACGAACGCACACGGCCAAGAGCGCCTCGATGGCGGGATGCGCGCGATTCGCATGCACGAACCGCTGTCCGACCTCCTGGCTTGCCCGCTCCAGGGTGGCCTCGTCGATCTCCTCCTCGACGGGGGCCGCCTCGTCCCCCTCGATCTCCACGTGCGTGATGCCCCACATGGGCAGGGCCGAAAGATATCGTTCCTTCAGCTCTTTCCCGCTGGGGATGAGCACTCTGCCCCGACGGTCCCGGACATCGGCGGACAGCACCATGCCCGACCGGGCGTTGGCGACGTCGATGAGTGGCATGGGTCCTCCTGGTCGATACGTGCGGGGCGGGCGCAATTCGGCCCACCCGCGGTCTCAACCGAGGAGTATCGACCCCGCGGCCTCGTTCTTTAGCGCACCGCGGTGGGGAACGAGAGTGCGGTGACCGCGGCCTGGGCCAGCTCTTCGAAGCTGAACGGCTTGCGCAGGGCCACGGTGGGAGGCCGCCCCGAAGCCTCGTGCACGACCTGGTCGGGATGGCCGGTCACGAGCACCGCCGGGAGGTCGGGATGCGATGCCCGGGCGGCCTCCAGGAGCTGGGCGGCGCTCATGTCCGCGAGCCCCATGTCGGCCACCAGCAGATCCACCGGGTACGACGCTCGTACGAGGATCTCCAGCGCCTCGCTCCCGCTCCCGGCCTGGAGGACGGCCATGCCCGCCCCGGTGAGGAGGCGGGCGGTGGAGGTCCGCACGTCTTCGGCGCCCTCCACGAGCAGGATGGTGGCGCCGCGCTCACCTGTCGGGCCGGAGGGCGCGGTGCCGGACTCGAGGGTCGCCCGGTCATGCAGGGGCAGGATTAGCCGCACGGAAGTGCCGCTCCCTTCCCGGCTGTCGATCTCCACCTCTCCACCGGCGTGCTGGACCATGCCCTTCACCGCGGCGAGCCCCAGACCGGTTCCCTCTCCTCGACCTTTGGTGGTGAAGAAGGCCTCGAGGGCACGCTCCTTCACCTCGGCGGACATGCCGTGGCCGGTGTCGGTGACGACGATCTCGACGCGACCGCGCGCGCCACCCAGACGGCGCGACCGGAAGGTCAGCGAGCCCCCGTCCGGCATGGCGTCTCTCGCGTTGACGGCCAGGTTGATGAGCGCCTGGTCCAGGCGGCCCGGGTCGACGAGCACGTGCAGGGCTTCGGGCTCGAGGTCCAGGGACACGTCGATCCGCTCTCCGATGAGCCTGGCGATCATCCTCTGGACGCCCATGATGGCGCGCCCCACCTCCACGGACGTGGGGTCGTTGCGGTCTCGGCGGGCGAACATGAGCAGCTGGCGCGTGACCAGGCTACCGCCCCGGGCGGCGTTCTCGATGTCGGCGAGGTGCTCGGACGGGTCCTCGCCGAATTCGACGGCCTGCAGCGCCAGCTGGGCTTCGGCCAACACCACCGTCAGCACGTTGTTGAAATCGTGGGCCACCCCTCCGGCCAGCTGGCCGATGGCCTCCAGCTTCTGGGCTTCCAGGAGTCGGCCTTCGAGAACACGACGGTCGGTGATGTCCTCCGCGGCGCCCTCGATCCGGTCCAGGTCACCGTCGTCACGGAGCACGGGCCGGAGCCAGATGCGAAGTACCACGGGCGTCCCGTCCGAGCGCCGCAGCTCGATCTCCCGGTCCGCGGCCTGTGGGGCGGACCGGTTCGCTTCCGCGACCTCGATGAGCGGGCGGCTGTCGGATCCCCCCGACAACAGGGGGGCCGCCGCACGGAGATCCGGCTCCGATGCGTAGCCGAGCATGCGGAGGAATGCGGGATTGGCCGACAGGTAACGTCCGTCGGGGCGACACGAGAAGAGCCCGATGGGTGAGTCTTCGTAGAGGGCCCGATATCCACGCTCCGCCTCGCGGAGTCGGCGCGTGTGGACGGGGTGCGGGGGGCTCCAGGAGAGACCGACCAGCAAGGCTCCTCCCGCGTCCCGAATCCGGTCCACGCGCACGGTGAGGGTCGGCTCCGGCCCGTCCTGCGCTCGGGGAGCGACATGTCCTTCGAAGCTCCGGTCGCTCCCTTCGAGCATGCGCTGCGCGGCCGCGGCCACGGTGGCCAGCGACGGGTGTCCGTCGGCGGCGAGGGCACGGCACCCGTCGACGAAGGCCTCGCCACGGGGGACGAAGGGCAGTCCGGGTCCAGCCGGCGGCGCCCAGGCACGCCAGGCCTGGTTCACATACGCGACGAGCCCGTCGGCATCCAGCACGGCGGCCGGTTCCGCGAGTGCATCCAGGAGCGCCGACCACCGGAGCTCGCCCACGGGGGCCCCGCTGGTGGTGTCAGGCGAGTTGGCTTCCAAGGGGCATGACGAGGTGAGTGGACACGACACCCTGAGTCTCGTCCGGAACCGCGGAATCTGAACTTGCGGGCGTTGGCGTCCCCTTTCCCGCCGCCGCCGGGACCCGGGGCGGAGACGTCCGCCCCGGGTCCGGCCGTCAGGGCGCCACGACCCTGATGATTCCCGTCATCCCCGCGGCCTGATGGGGATTGCAGAAATAGGGGAACTCGCCAACGGTGTCGAAGGTGTGCTCGAAGGTGGCTCCGTTGGTTGCGATGGTCGCGCTGGACCATTCGGTGTGACCCTCGGGCGTGACGGTATGGAGCACGCCGTCGCCGTTGATCCATCGGACGGTGGTTCCCGGAGCGATGGTGACGTCATCGTTGGAGAAGCTCGGCGTCGTCGCCGTGATCTCCACCAGGTTCCCCACCGGCGCGTCCTCCTCCATGGCGAACGTGGCGTTGGCCGTGCCCCCCGCCGCGACGGTCACGGACTTCCGGTCGGTCTCGCCGGCGCCCAGCACGAAGCCGTCCGGGACGTCGATCTCCACGGCGTGCGTGCCCGTGGGCACGTCCGAGAAGGTCGCGCGCCCGTCGCTTCCGGTGTTCTGCGTCGCGCTCGCCGACGAGCCGGCGTTGGGGTAGAGGCCGACGCTGACCCCGGTAGCCGCGGAGCCGTCGGCGGTGACGGTGACCCGCACGCTGCCGGTGGTTGCGGGGTCGGTGCCGCCGTCGTCTCCCCCGCAGCCCCAGGCCAGGAGCCCGATGAGCGCCAGTGGCGCCAGTTTCGAACGAGTGGAAGGGGTCATGGATCCTCCATGTGGTTGAAGATTGAAACGTGACTTTCGCCAACCTGGAGGCGCTGATTCGTTAGCGCAAGATGGGAATCTTCTAACGATCTCGGCGTTCTGGGGTGATGCGAGTGGGGGGCGCGGCGCGGGCGCCGGATCTCATTCCTCGGCGCTGGGCGGGCCCGGAAGGAGCTCCTTGGCGGTACTCAGGACGATGGTGGTGCGCGTCGACGCGACGGGCTGGAGGGGCTGAATACGCTCGTCCAGGAGGCGGCCGAGGGCCTGGGTGTCCTCGACGCGGAGCTTCAGGAAGAAGCAGTCCTCCCCCACCACCCGGTGGACCTCCAGCACTTCCGGGATGGACGCGAGAAGCGCCCCGGTCTCCTTGGCTCTGGCGCCCTCTCCGGTCTGGACGGCCACGAAAGCCAGCAGGCCTCTACCCACGGCCTTGGGATTCACGTGGGCCCGATAGGCCAGGATGACCCCTCCGTCCTCGAGCTTCTTGATCC
>CAYGKI010000027.1:13437-17044 GCA_964350235.1 uncultured Gemmatimonadaceae bacterium
GATGGCCGCGTTCGACGTGCGCGCGTCCTCCTGGAGCATGGTGATGATCCGCAGGTCGAAGTCGTCCAGCATGGTTCTGGCTCGTCGGGAGGAATCGAGATGAGGAAAGCTACCACGTCGCGTGCCGCCGGGCACCGCCCCGGGGAGGCGGTGGGGATGCCGGTCCTCCGGCCAGGAGCCGAGGTGCCGGCAGCCGGTGCCGCTTGCCCGCCGCGCCCCGGCTCGCCTAAGATCGGAAGCCCAATCGGTGGACGGCGCGTCGGACCTGCCCGACGGGGTGGGCGCCGCGTCGCGCATCGCTGCTGTCGGGGTCCGGGGATCGCCTCCGGATCTGGGCGCGGAGGCGCCCCGGGGGCGACGCGGGCCTCGTGTCACGAGAGACCCGGAGGAGCCCGTATGCCAACGGCCCAGGAGTACGCCACGGACCGCATCCGCAACATTGCCGTGCTCGGGCACGGCGGGTCCGGAAAGTCCAGTCTGGTGGACGCTTTGTGCTTCGTCGCGGGCACCTCCAGGCGCCGAGGGAGCGTGGACGACGGGAACGCCCTCACCATGCACACCCCGGAAGAGCTCGCCCACGGGATCTCCATCCAGGTGACGCCGGCCTTCGCCGAGCACATGGACACCAAGATCAACCTCCTGGACACCCCGGGCTATCTGGACTTCACCGGAGAGGCCCTGGCGGCGGTCAGGGTCGCCGACGCCGCCATCATCGTGGTCAGCGCCACCGCGGGGGTGGAGGTCGGAACCGAGCGGGTCTGGCGGTACTGCGAGGAGCGCGGGATCCCCCGGATCTTCTTCGTCTCCCAGATGGACAGGGAGCACGCCGACTTCGACCGGGCGTTCCGCCAGATCAAGAACCGCCTCACCACCAGCGCCCTCCCGGTGGAGATCCCCATCGGGGAAGGCCCCGACTTCCACGGCATCATCAACCTCTTCAGCGAGAAGGCCCACGTATACCGGAAGGGGACGCAGAGCGGAGAGTACGACGTCGAGCCCATCCCCGAAGCCCTGGCCGACAAAGAGGCCCGTTGGGAGACCGAGCTGCAGGAGGCGCTGGCCACCACCGACGAGCGCCTCCTCGAGTCCTACCTGGAGGGCGGCTCCATCACCCGGGACGAGGCGGTGGACGCCATGGCCAGAGCCATGGCCCGCCTGGAGACGTTCCCTGTCTTCTGCGGCTCCGCCACCACCACGTACGGGATGCGCGCGTTGCTGAAGAAGCTCGTGGAGCTCTGCCCCAGCCCGGAGGAGGCCGTGGCCGAGTCCGTGGGGGGCGAGCCGCTCCTGGCCAGCGACCATCAGCCTCTGGCGGCACTGGTCTTCAAGACCGCGTCCGAGCCCCACGTCGGGGAGCTGTCCTACTTCCGCATCTTCTCCGGCACGGTATCCAACGGGGACGAGGTGATGAACGCCTCCGACGGGCAGGCGGAGAAGCTCAACCACCTCGGCATCGCGCAGGGCCGGGAGCGTCTGGAGGTCCCGCGGCTGCACGCCGGGGACATCGGCGTCGTGGCCAAGCTCAAGCACACCCACACCAACGACACGCTGTGCGCACGAGGCCAGCGCATCGCGCTGCGGAAGATCGACTTCCCCGCCGCCGACATCGCCATCGCCATCAAGGGCCAGACCCGTGCCGACGAGGACAAGCTGGGCGAGGTCATTCCCAAGCTCCACGAAGAGGACCCCACCTTCTCGGCGTCGTTCGACAGCGAGCTCCACCAGACCATCGCCCGGGGCGTGGGCGAGCTCCACCTCGACATCCAGCTCGAGCGCATGGCCAGGAAGTACGGCGTGAACGTGGAGACGGAGCAACCGAGGATCGCGTATCGGGAGACCATCACGGCCCAGGCCGAGGGCCAGGGGAGACACAAGAAGCAGTCGGGGGGTCGAGGACAGTTCGGAGATTGCAGGATCCGGCTGATCCCAGGGTCACGGGGCTCGGGCTACGCGTTCGTCGACGCCATCAAGGGAGGCGTGATCCCGTCCAAGTATCTCCCGTCGGTGGACAAGGGGGTCCAGGAGGCGGCGGAGCGGGGCGTGGTGGCGGGGTACCCGGTGGTGGACTTCACCGTCGAGTGCTTCGACGGCTCGTACCATGCCGTGGACTCGTCGGACATCGCCTTCAAGCTGGCGGGCTCCCTGGCGTTCCGCACCGTCGTCGAGCAGTGCCGGCCCATCCTCCTGGAGCCGGTCCTGGAGGTTTCCGTCACGACTCCGGACGAGTTCGTCGGCGACGTCATGGGTGACCTCACGTCCCGTCGTGGCAAGGTCCAGGGCATGGAGCCGGAGGACGGGCGCACCACCGTCCGTGCCGTCGTGCCCGAGGCGGAGCTGTACAAGTACGCCGCCACGCTACGGTCCATGACCCAGGGCCGGGCCTACCACTCCAGGCGACCGGCCGGCTACGAGGCCGCGCCGGAGCATGTGGCGAAGCGGGTCCGTGCCGAGCGTGAGGCGGCCTTGAGCGCGTGACGCGGGCGGTGCCCCCGGGGGCGCCCGTTGTCTCGAGAGCCCTTCCCGCCATATTACGGGCCGACCCATCTGGTGGATGGGTGACAACGGAAGCGTGATAAACCTACGGGAGCCGCAATGCGTCGCGTAGCCACACTCTACCGCACCACGGTCGGGAAGAAGGTCCTGATGGCGGTGTCGGGAGTCGTGCTGTTCGGGTTCGTGTTCATGCACATGGTCGGGAACCTGAAGATGCTCTTCCCCGTGGATGACGCGGGCCACTATCCCATGGATACCTACGCGGAGTTCCTCCGCCACCTGGGATATCCCATGCTGCCGGAATACGGCGCGCTCTGGCTGACGCGGATCGTCCTGCTCGCGGCCGTGGGCGTGCACATCCTCGCGGCGTTCCAGCTCTCCCAGCGCAGTCGGGGCGCGCGGGCCAGGGACTACACGAAGAAGGACGACCTCAGCCTCTCCTACGCGTCACGCACCATGCGTTGGGGTGGGGTGATCGTCCTCCTTTTCATCGTGTACCACATCCTCCACTTCACCACGGGTCAGGCCCACCCCGAGTTCGTGTACGGCGCCGTGCACCAGAACTACGTGAACGCGTTCCAGAGCCCGTTGGTGTACGGGGTCTACTTCATCGCCCAGCTCGCCCTGGCCATGCATCTGCACCATGGGGTGTGGAGCTTCTTCCAGACCCTGGGGCTCAACCACCCGAAGTACAACCCGCTCCGTCGCCGTTTCGCCACGGCCTTCGCCGTGGTTGTCTTCATTGGCTTCCTGACGCCCGCGACGCTCGTTCTCGCCGGCGTCGTCACGATGTAGGCGCGTGCCAACTCGCCCGGAGCACTCCAGCCGAAAAGGGTTCGTCCAGCCGTGGAACTGAACAGCAACATCCCGTCGGGTCCCCTCGCCGAGAAGTGGGACAACCATCGCTTCGACATGAAGCTGGTGAACCCCGCCAACAAGCGTCGGTACGACGTGATCATCGTCGGGACGGGGCTCGCAGGAGCCTCGGCGGCCGCGACCATGGGCGAGCTCGGGTACAACGTGAAGGTGTTCACGTACCACGACTCCCCCCGGCGCGCCCACTCGATCGCGGCGCAGGGCGGGATCAACGCCGCCAAGAACTACCAGAACGACG
>CAYGKI010000028.1:0-11137 GCA_964350235.1 uncultured Gemmatimonadaceae bacterium
TTCTGGTGGAGGACCGCCAGGTTGAGCTGGTTCGGCCACCAGTCGCGGTTCGACGTGCCCGCGAGTTTGGTGTGGACGTGGCCCCCGTGCATGACGGGGCAGCCTCCGTTCCCGGTGTCGGTTCCGGTCATGATTCTCTCCGATAGGGTTGCTAGGGATGACTGCGAACGCGGCGCTGGGAGAGATCCGGCGCCGCGACCCGCCGCGCGCACGGATGAGCACCGGTCGCCTGCGATCCCGGTGGGAGGGTGGACCGGGGGGCGGGCCGATTGCTCCACCGACGGAGCCGACCCTCGGGTCGGTGCTCCGCCGGGGCTGGCGGCAAGCGGACCATGACGTTCGCCATTCCCGTGCGCCGCTGCAAGTTCACGGACCGCAGCCGCCGCGGAGGTCCGGGAAGGGTGGATCGAGGAACGTCAGGACCCGGGGTCGGTGCCGTCGGAGGGGGGGGTGAGGGAGCGGGCGTCGCGGGGAGGCGATGCGTCCCCCGGCTCGAGGAGCGCCCGGTAGAAGTCCCGCTCCTCCTCGAGTCTCAAGACCCTCTGGCTCAGGTGCTCCAGGGTCTCTGCCAGGTGGCGGGTGTCCTGCGGCGGTGGGGCGACGGCCGTGGGGCGGCCGACGCGCGTCTTCACCACCTCGCCCACGGTGGCGATCAGGACGAGAACGATGACGAACTCGAAGATGCCCAATGGATCTCCTGCAGGCTTGCGCACGATGCCCCTCCGGAGAGGGTCCCCGGAGCTTGCGACACTAACGCGGGGGGCGGCCCTCGCCAACCGTGCACGAGGAGGAGCCGCGAAGGGACCTGGAACACGATCCAGGGTCCTCGGGTGGCAGGGGGTAAACCCGTCTCCCACCAGATCCCCTCCATGATCCAGCGCCTCCCACGAATCTGCTTCCTGGCCGTCCTGGCGTGGGGAGCCCTCGCCGCGCCATCGACGGGTCAGAGCGCGCCGGAGCAGGTACACTATCTCAACCCACGGGACGGCACCGAGCTCGCGGCATGGCTGTCCCTTCCGGAAGGCCCGGGGCCCCATCCGGCGGTGGTGCTCCTCTCGGTGGCGGGGACCGACCCCTTCGTTCATCGTCTCACCCGTGAAGGCTACGCGGTGCTCACGCCGTCGCTCCGCGGCTTCGTTCAGGTGGAGCCCTTGCTTCGGGCCAGCTACGAGGACCTGGCGGGCGATGTCGCGGCGGGGCTGGCCTATCTGCGCGCGCTGGCCGTGGTGGACGGAGCACGGCTGTCCCTGGTGGCGCAGGGGGACAACAGCCCCCAGGCCATGATCCACGCGGCCGGGGCTGAGCCCGGCGTGCCTCTGGTTCTTTTGGCGCCCCCGGCGTTCCCGGGCATCGAGGCCTTCCGGTTGGAGCAGGGCTGGATCGCGGAGAACCAGGGCGCCACCCCCGACGACCTGGAGGCGCTGGACGACTACGTCCGGGAGATCGGTGAGATCGCCACCGGCGTCGTCGACCCGTTTCGTCGCCGGGTCGAGTTGGAGCGGTTGCGGTCGCGTTCCGTGGTGGAGCTCCCCAGGAATGCCGCGTTCCCCATGGACGAGAGTCAGATGCGATTCCTGGCGAGCCGCATCTGGCACGACCGGCTCGCGTTCCAGCCCCAGGAAGCCATGGCCGCCCTCACGTCACCGGTCATGGTCCTCATCGGTATGGAGGACGCGAACACGCCCATGGACCGGTACCTGGAGGCGGTGGCGCGCGGGTTGGATGCGGCCCCGGCCCAGGAGGCGACCGTGTGCCGCGTGCCGGGCAGGACGCGGCACGCATTCCCCGACATGGCGCTGGATGCCATCCTGCAGTGGCTGTCCGCCATGGACGAGAGCGAGGCCGGCGGGGACCTTGCCCCACGGCCGGCCGCATGCCTGCCGGACGACGCTCCGACGGGGGCGATCAGTCCCTGAAGGCGATGACGCGCAGCCCCCCCGAGCCGCCCGCCACGAAGAGACGGTCCCTCCGCCGGGTCACGAAGTTCACCGAGATGGCGTCTCCGAAGTCCACGAACCCGACCCAGTGCAGCTCCACGTCTTCCCACGACTCCATGCGATCCAGGTCGCGGCTCGCACGGATCACCCGCAGCCCGCCTCCCCCGGCGGCGACGAAGACGAGGTCGCGGTGGATGGCGACCTCGTTGGCGACCAGGTCCTCGGGGGCGACGCCCGCGACGTCCGGGAGGGGAAGCTCCGTGATGGCCCGACCCGAAGTGAGGTCCACCAGGGCGACGCCGGCGCGTCCCAGTGCCACCACGGCCAGGTCGTTCACCAGATCGAGCCCCGATTTCGACCCTTCGGGTAGCTCGTGCCCCAGGGCGACCGTGTGCCGGTGTCGTCCCGAGTCGGCGTCGTAGATGCGCAACTCCGCCGGCGATCCCTTGAGCACCACGACACGGTCCCGGTCCACCACCACGGACCGGGCATCGTCGAACGCATCGTGCCAGGTCTCGCGCAGGGTCCGCAGGTCGAGGACGGTCAGCCCGCCGCCCTCGTCGCCTGAGGTAGCGTAGACCCGATCTCCCCGGACGGCGACGCCCGTCGCCGCGAAGCTCGGTACCGCTGCCCTGTCGCTATAGCCGTTCAGCGCGTTGCGGTCCCCCCGGAAGCGAGCCGCCTCGATGGCGGCCGTCGCTTTCCATGCCCCTTCCTCCACCGCGGTGGCCAGCAGCAGACGACCGTCGCTGACGGCCAGCGCGTTGACCTCGCTGTCCTGCAAGAGTGCGCTGGACCGGATCCGTGGGTCGTTCCCGTCGATCCGCTCGATGAGGTCCACGGCTCCGCGAGCCATGGAGCCCTGGAGGTTGTAGGCGACGAAGGCACGATCTCGATCCAAGGCGATGTGCGTTGCCTGAAGCGTGACACCATCGACCCGGGGGGCCGCGACCTCGGCGACCTGCTCGAGCCGGATGGGCGCGGCGGGGGCCATGGCGATGCCGGGGCCTCCCACGTCCTCGCCCACCACCGAGAGCTCACGGCTCATGTGCCGGACCCGCTCTCTCAGCTCGGAGGTGTCCGTCGTCACGGTCATCCGGTGGGTCTGCGACTCGGGCCCGGCGTACGCCATTGAAGCGACGGGGTCCTGTTCGCATGCCGCCGCCATCACCGCCACCACGAGGGTGGCCGTCGTGGCCAGGGGTCGTCGGAGCGGGATGTGGGCGCGCATCTGAATATGGGGTGTGAGGTCGTTGGAGAGGCCGCACGGGATGTGACGAGAGGTGTGGCAAGCGGCATGCCACCGATGCCCTGGGGTGGTCCATCGTGCGTAAGTCGTTGCGGGGTAGCTGGATGGCGGCATGCGCACATGCTGCGCTACTCAGGCCGATCCGGACCTGACACCCGGGTTCGGCAAGAATGAACCTCAGGAAGCCGGTGCCCGCCCAGGCCCTTCCCGTCCCCCTTGCTGCAACCGTCTTGGCTATTTATGAGTCATATGACTAATAGTCACCCAACAGATACCAGGCGCATGAGATCTTCGGACATCCGGGACGAGCTCCCTCTGGCACCACGCGATCTCCTCATTCTCGCGGTACTCGCCGAGGGGCCTTCGCACGGATACGGCCTCATCAAGGCCGTCGAGGAGCGCTCGGAGGCCGGAGTGCTCCTGGATCCGGCGAACCTCTACCGGGCCCTCCGCAGGATGCGGGACCTGGGCTGGGTCGAGGAGGCCGGGGACGGTGGCGGACGCCGTCGCATGCATCGCATCACCACGAAGGGGCGGACCATCGTGTCGGCCGAGCTCAGGCGCCTGGAGCGCTTGCTCGTCCAGGCCCGGCCGGTGCTGGCACCAGGAGGGATGGACTGAGGCGTGAGAGAGGACGAGGGGGACCAGGGGCGGCACCCCCTGGAAGCGGTCTATGCCCTGCTCCTGGGCGCGCTTCCGCCGGGACCTCTGCGGCGCGAGGACCGCAGGGCCATGCGGGAGACGCTCAGGGACCTGGTGGCGGACGCCTCGGGTGGGTGGGCGAGGCTTCGGGTGATCGCCCGGGCGCTGCGAAGGCTCCCGGGGGTGATTCTGGCGGAGTGGGTGGATTGGTGGGGCATGGCGGGCGCCGGTCGGGCGCCCGTGGGACCGACGGACAGGGAGGGGAGGATGGGTGAGGTGATGCGTGGCTTGGGTCTCACCATCCGGTCGTTGCGGAAGGCGCCGACGTTCACGGGTGCGGCCGTCTTCCTCATCGCGCTGGGTGTGGGCGTGGTCACCACGGTCTTCACCGTGGTGGACCATGTGCTCCTTCGTCCTCTGCCGTACCCGGCGGCGGACCGTCTGGTGTACCTCACCAACGGATCGCACAACGGCGCGACCCTGGAGCGCCTGGACGGCGTGGAGGCGTTCGAGTCGTGGACGGCCACCTCCACCGACGACGTCAATCTGGCCCGGCCCGACGGCGATCCTCTGCGGCTCCTCCGCATGGAGGTGACGCCGGACTTCTTCACCCTCTTCGCAGGGCGCCCCGCGGTGGGGCGTTTGTTGGTGGACGGTGATGCCGACGACGTGGACGTGGCGGTGCTGTCCCACCCCTTCTGGCGGGACGTGTTCGGCGCGGACCCTGGAGTCGTGGGATCCACCATGCTGGTGGACGGCCGCCCCATCGAGATCGTCGGGGTGCTCTCCGACGACTTCGTCCATCCCAGCCGCCTGGACGGGCCCCCGCACTTCTATCGGCCCCTGGACTGGTCCAACCCGGGCTTCCAGAACCCGGGTTATCACGCCCACTCGGTGACGGCGCGGCTCGCGCCCGGGGTCACGCTGGAGCAGGCGGATCAACGCATCGACCGACTGGAGGCGGATGTGGCCGCCGCGTTCCCCGAGTACTACTCGGAGGGGCCACAGGACTGGCCGCTCGTCGGCCTGCACGCCTCGACCGTGGAAGACGTGCGGGGAAGCCTCTTGCTGCTGCTGGGGGCGGTGGGGCTGCTCCTCCTGGTGGCCTGTGTCAACGTGGCCCACCTGTTCATGGCCCGCAGCCTGTCCCGGACCCGGGAGATGGCGGTGCGCCGGGCCATGGGGGCGCACACGTGGAGGCTCTTGCGACAGCTTTCCTCGGAAAGTCTGCTCATCGGACTGGCCGGGGGTGTGGGGGGGCTGGTTCTCGCAATGGCGGCTTTGGGCTACTTCCAACGCTGGACCATGGCTTTGCCCCGAGGGACCGACGTGGGGGTGGACTTCCGTGTCTTCCTGGGATGCCTGGCCCTGGCGACGCTTGCCGCGCTGCTCTTCGGTCTGGCTCCGGCGATCCGGGTCCTGGGACGCGACGTGAACCGCGGTCTCCGCGCCGGCGGTCGGGGGGTGAGTGGTGGGCGGCGGGTGGAGGCCTTCCGGAGCGGTCTGGTGGTCTTCGAGGTCGCCGTCTCTCTGGTGCTCGTGACCTCCGCGGGCCTGCTCATGCGGAGCTTCCTTTCCGTGACCTCCGTGGATCCCGGGCTGGAGGTGGCGGACCTCTGGCTGGTCCCCGTCACGCCTGCCAACGTGGACGACGCCGACGCGTACCGAGCGCGAATGGGCGCAGTGCTCACCTCCCTGCAGGAGATCCCTGGAGTGTCGTCCGCCGCCTACGGGTTGGAGATGCCGTTCGAGCACGTAGGGGGGAACCGGTGTTGCTGGGGCAACCGTTACACGCCGGAGGAAGGGGACGACAGCACGCCCATCCGCCTGGACCTGCACGCGGTGAGTGCCGCGTACTTCGAGACCATGGGCACCGGCCTGGTGGCGGGTACGGTGTGGAATCCTCTGGACGCGGATGCCTCTCCCCGGCCGGCTGTCGTCTCGGAGGCGCTCGCCATCCGGATCTTCGGGTCGGCGGAGCGTGCGCCGGGTCGCACTCTGCCCGAGGTACAGGGAGGGCTGCTGGTGGTGGGGGTAGCGGAGGATACCCGGCACTACGGGTTGGACCAGTCCCACGACTACGCGGTGTACCTGCCCGTGGAGGCGGTGCCCTTCGCCATCTCGCGCGCGACCTTCGCGCTGCGCGCGCCCGAGGTCCCGGTGGACTTCGCCCGCCGGGTCAGGGAGGCCGTCTGGGCCGAGGAGGCGAGCATGCCGGTGCCCCAGGTGGCGTCCATGGACGAGCTCGTCTCGAGCTCGTCCGCCACCAGGCGGTTCGGGTCCGCATTGTTCGGTGCGTTCGGCGTGGTGGCCCTCATGCTGGCCGCCGCCGGGCTCTACGGGACTCTTCTGTACGCCGTCGGGCAGAGACGTCAGGAACTGGGCATCCGGCTCGCCCTGGGGGCCGGACGGAGGCGCATCCAGAACGAGGTCATCCGAAAGGGCGTGAGACTCGCCGCGGTAGGGGTGCTGGGTGGCGCGGCGGCGGCGTACTTCGTCGGTGGGCTGCTGGAGGGATGGCTCTTCGGCGTGACGGCGGCCGATCCCGTGGCTCTGGTTTCGGCGGGGCTGGTCCTGTTCGCCACCGCGGCCGCGGCGTCGTGGCTCCCCGCGTATCGCGCTGGGCGCACCGATCCATTGGAGACCTTGAAGGCCGAGTGACGTATCTTCCGGGGACGCTGCAGACCCACTTCCCGGGAGGTGCCGTGTGAGGGATGTCTTCGATCCGGAAGTCGCCAGGGATGTCACCACGCGCATTCGCGCGCTGACGCCCGAGACCCGACCCGAATGGGGCAAGATGAACGTGGGGCAGATGCTTGCCCACTGTTGCGTGCCCTATGAGATGGCGCTGGAGGACAAGCACCCCAGAGCCGGCCCGGTGGCCAGGTTCTTCCTGAAGACCTTCGTGAAGCCAGGGGTCGTGGGAGAGAAGCCGTATCGGAAGAATCTGCCTACGGCGCCGGCATTCAGGATCGTGGACCAACGCGACTTCGAGCGGGAGCGGGACCGGCTCATCGGCTATGTGGAGCGCACCGCCGAGCTCGGCGGGGACCACTTCGACGGACTGGAGTCACCTTCCTTCGGCCCCATGACCCGACAGGAATGGAACAACCTGTTCTACAAGCACATCGATCACCACCTGACGCAATTCGGCGTGTGACCGCCTGATCGTGCCGCCCGGAGACGGCGAACCTCGTCAGGGCGCCGGCAGGCCCCTGGTGTAGGCCGCGTGGCCGAAGGTCCGCCATCCGTCGGGGCCCAAGACCTCGTCCACGACCTCCACGGTCCCGTCGTCCAGAGGACGGTAGGTGGTGCGACCGGACTCGTCGGGCGCGCGCCAGGAGACGACAAGGGCGCCGTCGGCATGGGCCGAGGTGAGGCGGAGCGCCTGACCGCGTGTATCGACCCAGGTTCCGTCCGCCGCGCCCGAGGTCCGGTACGTGGCGAAAGCGGTGAGCACGGGCGTCGTGTCGCCCCTCTCGTCCACCAGGGCGTTGCTGTAGCGGAGGCGCGCCATTCCGTCGGCGATGTCCCATTCCATGGAGAAACGGGCCGGGGTTCCGAAGAGCGTTCCGGACCCCTCCCACACCCCCGCCAGCATCCGGAACACCGGTTCGATACCGTCCGAGGTCCCGGGGTCCCCGGGGCCGGAGCGCCCTTCGCCTGATTGGGCCGGTGGGCACGGCGTCATCCGCCATTCGGGACCCTCGCCGTCGCTCCCCGTCGCACGTGCCACCAAGGTGTCCACCCGACGCCGGTACTCGATACGCACCGGGAAGTCGTGGCTCGGGTTCTCGAACACCGCCACGCCCGGCGAAGCGTCGACCATGGGGAAGGGGACCGGGGCCTGGCCCGACGGCGCGGGCGTGAGCACCACCCCTGTGGAATCCGCTTCGATGCGGGTGAGCTCGTACCCCACGGTGGTGCCTCCGCGGAGGTATCTCGTGGTGCCCAGGACCAGGTTCGCGCTGGGTGACGTGTAGTGCTCCTCGATGACCGTGGCGTCCGGCCCTCCGGCCGAGCACCAGGTCCCCGCCATGAAGGCCACGGCCTCCAGCGTGTGCGTCTGGGCGGTGCCCACGCCCGGGTGGACCAGGGTGAGCAGCGAGATCGCCACCGCCCCACCCGGTATCCGTCGGCTTCCCAACATCGGCCCCCCCCAGGCTCCAGCCCGACCCGGCGCTTCCGGGTCCTTCCACATCCAGACGGGTGACAACCCGTCCAGTCGACAACCTAGACGGGTGCCGAGGAAGTGGGGAGTATCGTGCACCGCGTTCGATCACACGAGGTTCCCGTCTTCCTCGAGCCACGGAGTCCGACCACATGCAGGCATGGATCGACCATCTGATTCTCGCGGGACCCAGCCTCGACCAGTCCCTGGAGCACGTCCGCGCGACACTGGGCATCGAGCCTGCGCCTGGCGGATCCCACCCCGGAATCGGCACGCGGAACGCGCTGGCGCGCCTGGGGCCGGGCATCTACCTGGAGATCATCGGACCGGACCCGGACCAGCCCGAGCCGGAGCTGCCGCGATGGTTCGGCATCGACGGCCGCTCCCGCCCGGAACTCGCCACGTGGTCCGCCAGGACCGACGATCTGGAAGGAGCGCGCGCCGCCATGCTCGCCGCAGGTGTGGACCCGGGCCCCATCTCGAAGGGCGGGCGGCGGCGGCCCGACGGGGTGGAGCTGTCCTGGCGCGCTTCGGACCCCCGGGCGGATCGTCTGGGGGGCGTGGTTCCCTTCCTCATGGACTGGGAGGCGAGCGAGCATCCTTCGGAGGGGCTGGAGGGGGGGCTCGAGCTGGTCCGCCTCAGGTTGTTCCACCCCCGTCCGGACGCCGTTCGCGCCGTGGCTCGGGCGCTCTCGCTTCCCGTCGAGGTCGAGGGTCGGGACGTGCCGGGCCTGGAGGCCGATCTTCTTTCCCCCCGGGGACCGGTCACCCTCCGCTGAAGTCCGGACAGTGGTGTTGTCAAGGCCCTGATTTCCGGCATTCGTTGCCGGAGGCGGGATCTCGTTGCCGGGTCAGGGGGCCGAAAAGGCCTCGCAGATCGCCAGGTTCTCCCCCAAAGTACCCGCTCGGGGCACCTTCGCGGGTAGGATATCCCGCTGGGTGGCCGCGTCGCCCACTGGGCCGTTTGCGGCCTAAGTGGTTGATGAGCATTGCGTTGTCGGCGCGGTGGCGCCCTCGGAGCCGCGAATGCGTGCCTGGTGAGGGCATGCTTCCTGCGCTTCCATGTCCTCCGGTAACGCATGAGCCTCCGCCACGGGCGGCGGCCTGAAGGATGACCGAAGCAAGGAGGACCGACGTGTCCCGTACGCTTATGATGCTGGCCCTCGTGGCAGCGCCCATGGTGATGATTCCGGCCCAGATCGACGCTCAGCAGCGTGGATCGGATCGGGCCCAGGCGGTGGCGGCGCAGGGGCGTCAGGGCGCGGAAACGCGCGAGAACGGGCGCCAGAGCGCTCCGGAGGGTCTCAAGAGAGCATGGGAAGGACGCACGCCCCCCCCAGCCCTTCAGCGCCGGTTCCCGGACCTGGTCGAGCAGCCCGAGGCCGAGCCTGCCCCGCAGCCGGCCCCCCAGCCCGATCCGGTGGAGGACTGCCCGAGCACCTTCATGCTCGGACCCGACGGTACCCTGATGGAGCTGGACTGCAACGGGAACCTGATCGGCAGGGATTAGCCGCAGCGCGCAATCTTTGCCGGGCCCCCAGGCTCGCAGAAACGGGCCGGTGCGGAGCTTCCGCGCCGGCCCGCCGCGCGTTCGGGAGGCACGGCACCCGGTGCGCTATCGGCCGATGGCGGCGAGGCTCCTTCTGGGCAGGGCCGGTACCAGGGTCGTCCCGGCATTCCAGCCTCGGACGTGGAATCGACGCGCCTGGACCGCGGTCTCACCGGTCTCGTCGTTCCTGACCGTGACGATGAGCCTGTACGGTCCTTCGGGGAGTGCGGACTCCACCCGCCGAAGCTCCGAGACGGTCCCGTCGGGCCCCGCGCCCGATCGGCCCGAGAAGATGGTGCGGACCGTGGGGGCACGCGGGATGGACTCCTGTTCGGCGCCCTCGAGCGACATGATGGAGATCTCCGTGGAGTACGGATGACTCGTCGGGAGGTTGTAGATCTCGTAGTAGACCTCGAAGGCGCTCTCGGGGAACTGGCTGGTGGGCAGGAGCGCCAGTGACGCCCCGCCGCGGGCCCATCCGTGGGCTCGGTCCGGGAGGCCCAGCGCCAGGTCGCTGAGCATCAGCTCGGTTCCCGAATAGTCCGGAACCGGATACGGGGATTGGTACATCTGCCCTACGCCCGGCGTGCTCGCGTCGGTCATGATGACCCGCTGGTGCGTCGCGGTGGTGGGATCGGCGTCCAGCTCCACCCAGGTGTGCAGCAGGTGGTCTCCGTCCAGGGGCCTCGCCGCCGCGACGAACACCGAGTCGTCGCTCCGCGTCACCAGGTGCCGCACCGTGTCGGTGAGCATGAACGTCACGTCGAAACGATAGCGGGTGGCCCCGTCCTCCGACGTACGGTTCAACTCGCGGACCGGCACGGCGAACGAGGCCACCACCCGCGTGCTCCCGCCGTCTCCGCGAAACGTGTAGAGATCGTAGGAGAAGGGGAGGGGACCGAGGGCCGACGCGAAACCCACCGACAGGGACAAGGCCAGCGTACCGCCTGCCAGGAGGGTTTTCGCGCCCATGCCCTCAACCTCCCATGCTGTCGTGCTGCGCGGCCCTGGCCGAGGCCGCGTCCCGGGCACGGAGCGCACCACCCACGGCTCCGGCCCCGGGGATGGGCAGGCTCGCCGCGATGCTGTCCTTCTGCGCCCGGGTGAGCGTGTCGACGGCCATGGACCGGTCCGCCTCGCTGGAGCCGCATGCCTGGGCGCAGGAGACGAGAATGACGGTCAGGAGGACCCGTGCAGTGGCGCTCACCTCATCCTCCCTCGTCCCGGGTGGCTTTCCACGCATCGTACCTCATCCTCAGGGTGCGCACCGGGTTCGCGTCCTCGTGCGCCTGGGTGTTGGCGGGCCATACGGCCAGGTACAGATGGTAGTCGCCGTTGTTGTAGGGCGCCCTGAGGTCCTCGGGGTGGTTCACGTGGAACCGACCCATGGGATCCTCGGGGTCCGCTGCGAGGATGTAGGCCACGTGGGCCGTCTTCCCGGTGCACTGCGCTCCGGGGAGCGGCTCGGTCTCGCAGGTGCAGCGGGCGTCGCCGCCCAGCTCGTCGGCCTTCTCCATGGCCACCATCACCCGCTCGATCATCTCGAGATCGCTCTCCTGCATGATCCGGGCAGCCTCGGTGAGGGCTTC
>CAYGKI010000028.1:11147-16999 GCA_964350235.1 uncultured Gemmatimonadaceae bacterium
CGATGATGTTCCCCTGCACGGACCAGATGATGCCTCCCTCCGTCTCGCCCGACATGTGGAGCGCTACGTCACGGTTGCTCTCCCCCGTCCGGCCCGCGGACCGGCCCAGCATGTCCACGATGCCGAACTGCCGGCTCTCCACGCTGGGGTCCGACTCCAGCATCCGGATGATCTGCTCCGGATGGGTGCGCTTCCGCATCTCCTCGAAGATCAGCCGGTGGTTGGCCTGCGTCCGATCCACGCCGGCCTGCGCGGCGGCGACGCCGATGCCCGGGATCACGATGGCCTGGAGGAGCTTGAGCTGGTCGGGCCCCTGAGCCGCGCAGGTCGCGGACGAGATGACCACCCGGCCCGTGTTCCGGTCCATGGCCACGATGGACCATGTGGCCGAAGCCGGTGCGGGTGGGGCCATGGCCGCGAGCGTGAGGAGGCCTGTGAGGAGGAACCGGCGAACGATCTTCATGGGCGGCTCGAGTAAGAGGGAGCGAGCGGCGAACCCGGTCATGGTGCTCGGCTCGGGGTCTCTCTGTCAATCAGACGCGGCCCGCCGGGGATCTTGCACAGCCCGGGCGCTACCGCCGCGAACGGAGTCTCCGCGTGAGCGCCCGGTCGAAAGCTCCCGCGAACGCCTGGTTGTCCTTCTGGCCCCGGGCGCGTGGCCCGCCCGTGTCCACGCCCGTGGCCCGCAGGCCGTCCATGAAGTCCCGTATGGAGAGCCGCTCGCCGATGTTCTCTCTGGTGTACTCCTCCCCCCGGGGATCCAGGGTGACGACGCCCTTCGCCACGAGCCTTGCCGCCAGCGGGATGTCCGCGGTGACGGCGAGGTCGCCCTCGGCGGCGTGCTCGGCGATGTGGTCGTCGGCCACGTCGGGGCCGCCGGCGACACGGACCGCCGTGACGAACGGGTTGTTGGCCGGAGTCTGGAGCCGCTGGTTGGCCACCAGGTACGTGGTGAGCTCCAGCCGCAGGGCGGCTCGCGCCACGATGTCCTTGACGTCTCCCGGGGCGGCGTCGGCGTCGATCCAGAGGATGGGGTTGGCATCGGTCATGAAGAACTCTCACTGGAAAGGAGCGTTTCCGCTATCTTATCAGCCTGTGGGATATCCCACGCCGCGCCCGCGACGTCGTGAGTACGCCGACGCGCGAGGCGCCGGCAGGATCGCCATCGCGATCCGCCGGAGCTTCTCCCCGAGGGCGGCGCTCCGCCACCCGATCTCGCGCCCGCGATCACGCGCCGGATGCTCCGGCCGGCCCGCAGTGCGCACTTCAACGGAAAATTCTTGGCTTTTTCAGCACTCCAGTTGCACCCGACGCTTCTCCGAGGTGTCGAGGACCTGGGCTTCAACAGCCCTACGCCCATCCAGTCCGAAGCGATTCCCCACGCCATGGAAGGGCGCGATGTCCTGGCCTGCGCGGCCACAGGGAGCGGGAAGACCGCCGCGTTCCTCCTTCCCATCCTACATCATCTTCTCAACGGCTCGGGGGGCACGCGGGCACTCGTGATGGCGCCCACCCGTGAGCTGGCGGTCCAGATCGTTTCCGATTTCGAGGACCTGGCCCGCCATACCCGACTTCGTGCCGCCGCCGTCTACGGCGGTGTGGGGATGAAGCCCCAGGAGCGCGCCTTCCGGGACGGCGTCGACCTCATCGCGGCCACTCCGGGCCGTCTGCTCGACCACTTCCAGTACCCGTACGCCCGGCTGTCCGGCCTCGAGTTCCTGGTCCTCGACGAAGCCGACCGCATGCTGGACATGGGATTCCTGCCGGACATCCGGCGGATCCTGAAGCACGTTCCGCGGCCGAAGCAGACGTTCTTCTTCAGCGCCACCATGCCTCCGCCCATCGAGGCCCTCACCAGGGAGATTCTCAGGAAGCCCGCGACCATCGCCCTCCAGCGGAAGGCTCAGCCGGCGGAGGGCGTGCTGCAGTCCATCTATCCGGTTCCCGCCGATCTGAAGAGCGAGCTCCTGGTCTCCCTCCTGCAGCAGCGGGTCATCGACGATGCCCTCGTGTTCACCCGCACCAAGCACCGGGCGAACCGGCTGACCAAGGTGCTGGACCGCCACGGGATCTCGTCGGAGCGCATCCACGGAAACCGTTCCCAGAAGCAGCGGACCAAGGCTCTGGACGGATTCAAGGACGGGACCTACCGGGTGCTGGTGGCGACGGACGTGGCGGCCAGGGGGATCGACGTGGAGGCCCTCGGTCACGTGGTCAACTTCGATCTGCCGGAGGTGCCGGAGGACTACATCCACCGTGTGGGCCGGACGGGACGGGCGGCGGCGACGGGGAGCGCGTTCAGCTTCGTCTCGCCGGACGAGGAGAGTGACCTGGCTCGGATCGAGCGAGCGGTGGGGCAGAAGCTTCCGCGCGTGAAGCTCGAAGGCTTCGCGTACGGGGCCTCCGCGGAGGAGCCTCTGGAGATCCCCAGAGGAGAGCGCATCGCGGCGATCCGCGCACGCAAGGCGGCGGACCGTGAGCGGGCTTCCGCAAAGGGGGGAGCACGAGGCGGTGGATCTTCGAGCCGGCAGGAAGGCGGATCGAAGCGCCGGCGCAGGCGTCGAGGGGGCGGCGGAGGCCGTTGAAGCGGCGTGCGTGCTTCGCCATCCTCCCCGGTGCTTGACACTGGAGGTGGCCGGGTGTCTTATCCAGTCATGCGTGACGCGATCGGCATCCGGCTTACGGGCGTGATTCGCGATCTCGGCCTCGTACGGCTCGAGCTTCCGGTACGGGAGCTCGCCCCGGAGGGGACGGGTCGCCGAGGGAGCGTGCGCGTGTAGGCCGCGACTCTGCTCGATCCGCGACACCGGGACCCCTCTTCCGCAGAGGGGTCCCTTTTTTTTCACCATGGGAGATGCTGAGAAATGAGTACAGCCTGGACCTACTTCGACGGCGCGTGGCAACCGGGAAACGTTCCACTCATCGGCTCCACCACCCAGGCCGTATGGCTCGCCTCCATCGTCTTCGATGGCGCCCGGGCCTTCGACGGGCTGGCGCCGGATCTGGACCTCCATGCCGCGCGTGCCATCGAGTCTGCCCGCAAGATCGGACTCGAGCCCAAGGAGCGGGTGGATGAGATCGTGGCCCTCGCCCGGGAAGGGGTGAAGAAGTTCCCGGCGGGTACGGCGTTGTACATCCGACCCATGTTCTTCGGAGAAGGTGGCTTCATCGTACCGGAGCCGGACAGCGCCCGGTTCGCTCTGGTGGTGCACGAGCTCCCCATGCCGGACGCCGGCGGATTCAGCGCCTGTCTGTCCTCGTTCCGGAGGCCCTCTCCCGAGACGGCGGTGACGGACGCCAAGGCCTCGGCCCTCTACCCCAACGTCGCCAGGGCACTGGCCGAGGCGCGCGACCGGGGCTTCGACAATGCCGTGAAGCTCGACCTGAACGGCAACGTGGCCGAGTTCTGCACCTCCAACCTGTTCATGGTGAGGGACGGAGTCGTCCGCACGCCGGCACCCAACGGGACCTTTCTCAACGGCATCACCAAGCAGCGGGTTCAACAGCTCCTGGCCGAGGACGGGCACGAGGTGGTGGAGTGTCGTATCACCTGGAGGGAGCTCATGGACGCCGACGAGATCTTCAGCACGGGGAACTACGGGAAGGTGGTGCCGTGCGTGAAGCTCGAGGATCGCAACGTCGGACGCGGCCCCGTGGGGGATCGGGCTCGGGCCCTCTACTTCGAGTTCGCCAAGGAGCACCCGGTGGGCTGAGGACCCTTCCCGCCGCAGCCGAGCCGCCGGAGGTGGTGGTGCCGGCCCTCCCACCCCACTGGGTCGGCCGGACCTCTGGTGCCGCCCGGGGCGTATGCGGAGATTCAGCAACCTCCCACGCGGTCCCGGCCTCGCGGGGGAATTGGACGTCACCGTGCCGAGGGGGGATGGATCGCATGTTTGACTGGCTACCGAAGGGCCTCACCGGGACTGTTCTGGCCGTGGGGGTGCTCACGGCGGGGCTTCCGGGTCCCGTGGAAGCCCAACGGAGGATCCAGCCCGTGGACTCGCTCCGTCAGATCCAGTCCATCTCGCCCAGGAGCGGACCTATCGGCACCAGGGTGGAGGTCTTCTCGGACAACATGCCGTTGGAGGCGACGTATCACGTGGGCGTGGGCGCGACCCGCTCCGGCTTCGAATCCCTCTACGAGGCCACGCAGCTCGACCTGGGCACCATCTCCGTGACGCTGCCCATTCCGGAGAAGGTGAGCTCGGAGCGGGCCATCGTGTTCGTGGCGTTCAACGCCGTCTTCAGCCCCATCGCCATGTCCAGGCCGTTCCATGTCACGGACGCGGAGGGGCGCATCCGACGCACCGGGACGGTCACCCGCACCGACGGGCCGTGCGTCACGTTCCGGGACGTGGATCGGTTCGATTACGAGCTCACGGGAGACACGGGGCTCCTCGAGTCCGGCGCGGAGGCCGTGGTCACGGCCGAGTATCTCGGGGAGAGCGACTGCGTGGACGGTGCCTTGATCCGCGTCATCGAGGTGCGGCCGGCGCCCTGACGTCCGAGACGCCCGCCGGGTCGTCGTCCGGAGCGCGAAGAGGCCGGTCTCCAGGTAGGAGACCGGCCTCTTTCGTCTGCCGGAACCGGGCGTGCCGCTTCAGACCATCCTATCGGCCGATGGAGGCTCGAATGGCTTCGGCGGTGACGCCGGCCCGGAAGTCCACGATCTCCCTGGCCAGGTCCATGGCTCGATCGCGGTCCGCGATGGAGAATCCGTTGATGTGGGCCTGACGAGTGCGGAGCCGCTCCTCGTAGCGCACCGACGACGGATCCTGGATGAACATGTTGAGGGTGATCACCGGGTCGTCGTGCATGTTGTCGCTCTCACCCGGCACCAGCCCCCGGTCCCGCATATGCGCGGAAACCGTGGCGTAGTCGTAGTACTCGGGAATGAAATGCGCCGAGGCGCTCCCGGACCACGCCGCGTTGAGCCGCTCCGCCACGGCGCCCATGCCCCGCTGGTTGCCGCCGCTGTCGCCGATGAACACCACGTGCTCGAAGCCGTGTGCCTTCAGGCTGCTCGCCATGTCGGTGAGCATCCCCTCGAACGTTTCCTGGCGCACGCTGATGGTGCCCGGGCTGGTCATGTGTCCGGTAGGCGGCTCGATCCCTCCCTCCGGAACGAAGGGGATCACGGGAGCGCACAGCGCGTTGCCCAACTCGCGGGCGATGGCGTCACAGTTGGCGGTGAGCACGTAATTGTGCTTGCCCGTGACGAGCCAGGGACCGTTGGGCTCGATGCCGCCCGTGGAGATGATGGCCGTGGTCTTCCCGGCCGCCAGGGCGTCACGGACGTCCATCCAGGTCATCTCCTCGATCCAGACCGTGTTGGCCGGCGGGAGGGGGTTGGGCGCATCCGCGCAGTTGTAGCTGTTGTCGCGGCAGTCGCCACCGCCCATGGAGCGCGGATCGGGCTCCCGACGCTGGAAGTTGCCGCCCCCTGCCGGACGCTCGCGCACCGGCGCCGGGAGCGTCCCCCGGTAGGCGATGGCATTCCGGATGTGCCCGGCCGTCTCACGCGCTCGGAAGTCGACGATCTCCCGACCCCACGCCAGCGCCTGTGTCCGATCGGCCAACGAGACGCCGTTGATGGTGGCCAGTCCGGCCGCCACCCGCTCGTCGTACCGGATGGAATAGGGGTCCGCCACGAACATGTTCAGCGTGATGATGGGGTCGTCGTGGAGACCGTCTCCGTCACCCTGCTCGAGCCCGCGGAACGACATGTACGCGTCCACGGTGGCGTAGTCGTAGTACTCCTGGACGTGCGCCACCACCGTGCCGTCCCACATGGCGTTCAGCCGCTCGGCCACCGCGCGCTGCCCACCCTGGTTTCCGCCGCTGTCGCCGAT